>JAJFIN010000038.1 GCA_021774955.1 Alphaproteobacteria bacterium
TAGGATAACAAGGCCTGCATATACGAAAAGGTGGCCATAGATAGTCAACTGACCTGCTCCAAACTCCGCTCCGACAAGGGACCGCTCAAGGGATTCAAAATAAAGCCACCAAACACTGGCAAGAAGCAGGAAGCCGCTGACACTGGCAACAACGCTGGGCACCGTCCAACCGGTTGTAGAAATTCCGTTGGTTACGCTGAGAACAGCCTCGCCCATCACGATGATCGTCAATAAACCCAACCGCTCAGGCAGGTGTGAGGCGTGAACAGAAATTTTATTGAGGAGACGGTGTGACACCCAGGGCGTTGCGAATTCAATCAAAAGACCAGCTGCCCATAGGAAGTACCGCAAGGGGGGATCAACGAAAACAGATATAAGCCAGATCGCTGCCCCGATGGAAAAACCTGTGATGAACCTTCCAGAGACAGGCCTGAGGCTTTTGTTCGATATAAAAACGCGAAGATACATGATAATCAGCACGGTACGGATAAATACGTAACTGAGAGCGAATCCAACACCGCCTTTACCAAACGCATCGTCGATGAAGACCGCCATCATCACGGCGCCAAACATTTGCATCAGAGTTAGTAGTCGGTGAAAAGTATCGTCAGGATCAAAACGGTTTGCAAATAAGGTATGTCCTGTCCATGCCCACCACACCGGGACAAAGAGTCCCATAAAAATGGCGAAGTCTGTCGGAGTGATATGATGATGGTGAGGGTGAGTGAGATGATGAGTGAGTTTTGCGATAACGATAACGTAGATGAGGTCATAAAAAAGCTCTAACCAAGTTGCCTTGCGGTCTTTCTCGTTTGTCTTGAGGTCAAGGTTGTTTCTTCTCATCCTGGTGTCCGTCTCCGATTTCGTAGAATCTTGGGCTAAACCTAAGCGCGATTGACCGCCCACTCAAGTTCCACCATTGAGGATGGACGGCAAGTCCTTTGGTCCTTAAAACGACACTTGTACGATCTGGGAGCCCGCATGCTTGAAATCTTTGTCGATGCCGATGCCAGTCCGGTGAAGGATGAGGTTTTGAAGGTGGTTCACCGTCACGGGCTGATTGTCCACTTTGTCAGCAATCAATGGCTGCGGTTGGAGAAGCATCCCAATGTTCGTCTTATCGTTGTTGCTGAAGGTTTGGATGTTGCCGATGATTGGATCGCAGAGCACATCAGTCCGGGCGACATTGCCATTACAGCGGATATCCCTTTGGCGGATCGCTGCGTTAAAGCCGGCGGCCGTGTTCTCGGCCCATCCGGAAAACCGTTTACCGAGGACAGTATCGGGATGGCACTGAGTATGCGAAATCTCATGTCAGATCTGCGCGAAGCGGGGGAGGTCAAGACCTATAATGCCAGTTTTTCAAAAAAGGACCGCTCGCGGTTTTTGCAGGCCCTTGAGACAATCATCCAAGACCTTAAGAAAAACCAAAACCCCGGAACTTAAGCCATGAAACATGCAATTCTTTTCCTAACCCTCGTTCTGATGGCTCATGCACCTGACTTGAGAGCACAAGAGCCCGCGCCAGCAACAATCTTCATTGCCAAAGAAATTATCACGATGAACCGGGCGCAGCCCCTTGCCGACGCAGTCGCAATCATAGGCAACGACATTGTTGCAGTCGGCACGCGGGAAGAAGTGACACAAGCGCTCGGTGACCGCCCGATAGAGATCAATCGCACGTTCAAAGGCAAGGTCATGGTGCCAGGCTTGATTGAGCAACATATCCACCCGATGCTATCATCCTTGATGCTAACCGCCGAGGTCATCTCGATTGAAGATTGGGATCTCTCTTCTGGTCTCATCCCGGCCGTTCATGATCGCGAGACTTATCTGAAGCGATTGGAAAAGGCCGTTGCCCGCTTAAGTGATCCGGCAGAGCCACTCATCGTCTGGGGATTTCATCGTTATTTCCATGGCTCACTAACACGCGCAGATCTCGACAGCATATCTCCAACAAGACCGATCCTCGTATGGCATCGCTCTGGCCACGAATTCACTTTTAACACCGCTGCGATGACAGCCTACGGTATTACGCCTGACTTCGTCGCGCAGACAAGCCATACTGCACAGGAGCAATCGAATTTCGACGAGGGTCACTTCTGGGAGCAAGGTCTCACCGGCATCTTGTCCTTAATCTTGCCTGTCATCGCTTCCGAAGAGCGGCTTATCGCAGGATTGATGTTCACCAAAGCCTATCTACACCAGAGCGGCGTCACCACAGCCGCTGAGCCCGGTGGCATTGTTTCAAAGGACATCGTTGATGCACAAAACGCCATCTTCGGTGGCGCCGACACGCCGTTCCGTTTCTATTATATTCCCGACGGCAAGACGGTCGCTCAGCTCCACCTGGATGGCGATATGATCGGCGAGACCGAGAAGTTTTTGGAATGGGGCGCCGGCATGACGTCATATCTCCCCAAGCAGGTCAAATTGTTTGCCGACGGCGCGATTTTCAGCCAGCTCATGCAAATGAAGGATGGTTATCTCGACGGCCATCATGGCGAATGGTTGATCAACCCGGATATCTTTGCCAAAGCTTTCAGAACCTATTGGGATGCAGGGTATCAAATCCACATTCATCAGAACGGCGATGCCGGTCTTGAGATGGCGTTGGATATTTTAGAAGAGAATATGCAGCGCAATCCACGTGATGATCACCGCACAACCATCGTTCATTTTGGATTTTCGACTGAGGAGCAGGTTAAACGCATTCGCGACTTAGGTGCGATCGTCAGTGCCAATCCCTATTATCTCACAGCCCTCGCCGACCGCTATGGCGAAGTGGGTATCGGTCCGGAGCGTGCCGACCAAATGGTACGCCTGGGCGATGTCGCCCGTGCTCAAATCCCGCTTTCGCTTCATTCCGATATGCCGATGGCGCCCGGCAAACCGCTCTATTTGATGTGGGCAGCCATCAATCGCACTACCTTCTCAGGCCGCATCGCCGGGCCTGCGCAACGCTTGAGTGTTGACCAAGCGCTCAAAGCGGTCACGATAGATGCAGCTTTTTCGCTCAGGCTTGAAAATGAGATCGGATCCATCGAACCTGGAAAAAAAGCCAATTTCACAATCTTGGAAAACTCACCCTTTGCTGTCGATCCCAGGGCAATCAAAGATATTGAGATTTGGGGCACGGTGCTGGAAGGTCGCATTCAACCGATCCTCCACTAAATGCAGGATCGGCTATTCAGCCTTTCAGCCTTTTGGAACATAGACCATCTTGTCGATGTCTTTGACGTAGCGCAGCCTTTCTGCGGGCGGGTTGCTGCCAAAGATTGCCCGGTAAAATAGAATGGTCAGCCATTCAGCTAATTCTTCCGTACTCAGCTCGTTTTCTGTGAGCGCAGGGTTTTGGCGGATATAATATTCCGTCAGTACTTCCTCTGCGATCCCATAGAGGCCGAACAAGATGAGCCGTCCTATTGTGCGATCAAGCGAAAAATCTGGAAATACACGAGGCAGAAGATCGAGAAAACCATCCAAGCGTTGTCGGAGGGTGTCGCGCCATATCTTGGCAATCTCCGGTTGGTCATCGGATACCTGAAGAATACACCGCATGAGGCCCGGGTGTTTTTTGTAGAATTTTACCATCGCATGATGATGGCCAAAAAACCGTCCGTACCAATCGCTATGTTGCGCGGCTGCCTCGGCTTCAGTTTCTATCACAAGCGTCTCAACAAATTCAGCTAGCGCCTGAGCCACAAAGGATTGGGTATCCTCAAAATAATGATAAAACAGACCGAAGGCGACACCCGCCTCATCGGTTACGTCGGCGATACGCAATTTGTGATAACCGTTGCGTTCCAGAACGCGCAATCCCGCCTCGATCAGATTTTGGCGCGCCCGCACCCCCTTGGGGCTCTTAGGTAGCCTTTTTTTTAGCAATACGTTGGTATCCGCCATGGAGCCCCGTTTCTGTGATATCAACACTTGCGCAAAGGTAAATTTTCTTACCAAGCGTTCGGGCATGCAACAACATAAAATACAGAATATTATTGTTGATATCAATATCAATATTGACAATGAAAACCGCAGAACTCTAATATCTTCATGTACCAACCAGGGAGATTGAGCGGTGGCCGATCCCGATCGGGAAGACTTAGAACAACATCTCCAATCTTTTTTGGACCAATCCGTTGGCCCTTATCGGAGCTGGCACCGGGTTAATCGCGACATGATCGCCAATTGGTGCGATGCCATGGGCGATCAAAATCCGATCTATCGCGATGAGGATGCCGCTAGGGCGCAAGGTTTTTCAGGCATCGCTGCGCCGCCTTCGATGCTCCAGGTCTGGACCATGCGCGATTACAACGGCGACTATGCGCCCGGTTCGGCAAGCGAAAATCCCTTTGCCATTCTCACCTTTCTCGATGGCGAGGATTTTCCCTCCGTCGTTGCGGTCAACTACCAGCAAACTTACCAGCGCTATCTGGTTGAAGGCGATCAAATCTATCACCGCTCGTATATCGCGGAAATCTCTCCTCAAAAAGAAACCGGCCTTGGTGTCGGATATTTCATCACCGAGATCTCGACCTTCTTTGATCAGCATGATGAAAAAATCGGCGAGATGCACTTTCGACTGTTCAAGTATCGGCCGCATCCCCAAAAGGAAATGGGCGCGGGTTCGAGCGAGGCAGCCGGAGGTCTCCAACAGATCAAACGGTTTCGCCCAATTGAAAATCACGACAGTGAACATTATTGGCAAGGGTTGCGCGACGGTAAACTTTTGATTCAGAAATGCGACACTTGTTCGACATTGCGTCACCCGCCATCGCCTATGTGCCCGTCGTGCCAGTCTATGGACTGGAGCTGTATTGAATCCAAAGGCAAGGGCATTGTTCATTCTTATGTCGTCATGCATCACCCGCCAATCCCACCCTTCGATTATCCGAACGCTATCGGGTTGATCGACTTGGAAGATGGGGTGCGGATCATTTCGCAGATTGTCGGAATCAAACCCAACGATATCGATATTGGAATGAGCGTGCGTATGACCATCGATGAGGTTGAAGATGAACTCTTTCAACCGCTTTTTCGTCCTGTGTGAAAGCTAAATTAATGACAATCAAATTCGCAAATATAAAGGAAGGCGATGATCTCCCCGATCTTGAAATCCCCATCACCGCCAAGGGGATTGTTACTGGTGCACTGGCGTCTCAGGATTACCAAGATGTTCACCACGACAAGGACGCTGCGGTCAAAGCCGGCATGCCCAATATCTTCATGAACATATTGACCACCAACGGTCATGCCTCCCGTTATCTCACCGATTGGTGTGGTCCGTCAGGCCGTATCAAAAATGTTGATTTCAGATTGGGCGCACCGAACCTGCCGGGGGACACCATGGTCTTCAAGGCCGAGATCACCAAGAAATATAATGAGGGAGGCGAGAACCTCGTTGATATTACTTTCAAAGGCAAAAACGGCATGGGATATCATGTAGCTGGCACCGCCACCGTCAATCTGCCGTGAACGGAGTAAGGGTTTGAAATGATCGCGCGCAAAACAGCAATTGTCGGTATCGGTGCTACTGAGTTTTCTAAAAACTCTGGTCGCACCGAAATGAAACTGGCTGTCGAATGTGTGAAGGCCGCTCTTGATGACGCCGGTCTCACCGGTGCCGATGTCGACGGCATGTCAACCTTCACCATGGACAACAATCCTGAGATCGAAATCTTTCGCCAGATCGGCGGCAAAGAGTTGAAAATGTTCTCACGCATCCATTATGGCGGCGGCGCGGCCTGCGGCCCCGTCGTTCAAGCCGCCATGGCCATTGCATCGGGTGTGTGTGAAGTTGTCGTTGTCTACCGCGCCATGAATGAGCGTTCCGGCCATCGCTTTGGGGCGGGCGGCCTCATTAGCAATGATCCTCTGTCGCCCGACCTCATTCACTTCTCATGGTATTTCCCAAGCGGGTTCTTAACCCCGGCCTCTTGGATTGCCATGACCGCGCAACGCTATATGCATGATTACGGTGTGACGACGGAGGATTTCGGCCGCGTTGTCGTGAGTGTGCGGGATTTCGCCTCGACCAATCCCAAGGCTTTTTTCTACAATCAGCCGATTACTTTGGAAGATCATCAGAACTCACGGTGGATTTGCGAGCCCTTGCGTCTGTTTGATTGCTGTCAGGAAAGCGATGGCGGTCAGGCGCTAGTGATCACATCAGCTGAGCGCGCCCGTAACTTGAAGAAAAAGCCGGTCATTGTCAAAGCCGCTTCACAAGCAGCCACCAATGAATCGCAAATGATGACGCCCTTTTACAATGAGCGTATCACCCAAGTGCCTGAGATGAGCATGCTTGCGCGCGAGCTCTACGATCAATCGGGATTGGGGCCGAATGATTTTCAAACGGCGGTGCTTTATGATCATTTCTCGCCAACCGTTTTGAT
>JAJFIN010000371.1 GCA_021774955.1 Alphaproteobacteria bacterium
CATCTTCATCATCTTCTTCATCAGCACCATGAACCGGACGGCTCTCAGAAAGTCCTGGCCGTTTGGCAATACCGTGGCTGATATAGTTGACCGCGTCATACCGCGTCATATCCTGTTCTTGCAAAAAATAGGCGGCATGACTTTCACGCTCAGCAAATATTGCCACAAGAACATTAGCGCCCGTCACTTCTTCACGACCAGAAGATTGAACATGAATAACTGACCGCTGAATAACCCGTTGGAAACCGGCCGTGGGTTTAGAATCTTCACCATCACTCACAGCCAGGCTTGCGAGTTCACTTTCAATGTAAGTTAGGAGCCGTTCTTTTAGAACTTCAACATCGACATTACACGCGCGCATAACCGCGCCAGCATCTTGATCGTCGGTCAACGAAAGAAGTAGGTGCTCAAGCGTTGCATATTCGTGCTCGCGTTCATTGGCATACGCTAAGGCACGATGTAAGGCGTCTTCCAAATTTTTTGAAAATGAAGGCAAAGTTTCTCTCTATTCCTTTTCCATTGTACATTGCAAAGGATGCTGATTTTGACGGGCACAGTCAATTACCTGTGCTACCTTTGTCTCTGCAACTTCATACGTAAACACACCACACACCCCAACCCCTCTTTGGTGGACATGCAACATGATGCTCATCGCGTCCTCGCGGTTCTTGTTAAAAAACCGCTCAAGAATATGAACCACAAATTCCATTGGGGTATAATCGTCGTTTAACAATAAGACACGGTAAAGCGACGGCTTTTTAACCTTGGGCCGCGTCTTTGTGACCAACCCCGTTGAGGAGCCGTCTTCATTGTCATCAAACGGTTTATTGGACATCGAACCTATCACTCATGCGATTCCCAGCGAGTTTGACATGGCAGCAATCATCATTCCAGTCATGGCACCGTTCCATGCGCACAATCATCTCAAATACAGGTAAGTAAATGGTTGTTAATGCGGCATTTCAAAGACCCAAATGACCAATTGGCACAAAAAAAGCCCGGCACTAAGCCGGGCTTTTCCAAATCTTATCTGGTGACCAGGGTCATTCCATGGTCAATATCAAGGGCTTAGGTGCGGAATGCTTCAGCAGATTTCCACCAGGCACCTACGCGAGCGTTAAGTGGTTCCATAACCTCTTTGCTGGCTTCAACTGACTTTTCACCCAATTGTGTCCAGTGGTTGACATAGGCATTGAGACTTTCACGGGCAAAGTTGGATTGAGCTTCAATCGCTTCGCTGAAACCTGTCGCCGTAAACAGCGACTGAACGTTTTCAACGGCGCCTTGGAAGGCTTCACGTTGAAATGCGATATTTTCTTCGTTCAGCTGTTTGGCTGACTTTGAGGCCAAATTGGCGCTTTCAACAACGGCTTCAACGTTTTCCTTGTGGAAAACAGCGACTTCTTCCATGCCATTCTTGAATTTGTCGAATTGCTCACGGGCGTCTTCCATGCCAGGCATGCCGTCCATGAAAGTGGCTTGTTCGGTGGTTTCTTTAGGATCTTTAGCGGCAGCCTTAGGCTTCGCCGACGTGCTGTTTGCTTTTTCAGCCATGATGGGTCTCTCCAATATCTATTTGCATGAACCGGCGCTTTGCTCTCACAAAACCCCGCTTTTAGGTAACAACAGGTCAGTGCCCCAAGAACCTGTTAGGGAACAATTGAACTCATGTTGCACTGCAACATTTGGCGATATAGGAGCGTTGATGAAGATCGTCAAGTGATTTTTTTGTGCGCTGCACAATAATCTTCGATGTGAGCATTTTGTAGGCATCTCTCACGACAGATCCTTAAAAATTTACAAAATAGTAAGACCCCGATGATTAACCTCGTCAGCGGCGGTTTGCGTGCCGTTTTGGTTAACCCGTTAACCACTATTTCTCTTTGGAATTGCAAAACAGGGCTGGTCATGCTGACCTTTATCACACCGGAAATGGCCGCGATTTTTGACCACGCTATTCGTCACGGCATCGGCCAAGGGCCGCTTGATCTGATCAGCTTATTTGTCCTTTCAGGCATTTCCGTTTTGACAGCACGCTAGATTCAAAAAGGTGTTCGATGGGGTTCGTACGTCTGATTATGTCTATTTTGTCTAAAGCTTTCGCCACATCTGGGAGGCTACGTCCGGCGTGGTCGAGGATTGGATTTGCCGCCACTTGGATAGTCACATCTATTTTTGTTTGTATTGAACCCCCTGCTGCACTCGCTGGTACCAACCCGCGCTATGCAGCGATTGTGGTTGACGCTGAGAGCGGCACAATCTTGTTCTCGCGCAATGCCGACAAACTGCTTTACCCGGCTTCGCTGACCAAAGTCATGACGCTGTACATGACCTTTGAAGCCATCGAAAACGGCAAGCTAAAACTCGATCAAAAACTCAAAGTTTCAAAAATCGCCGCCAGTCGATCGCCAGCTAAGTTGTGGCTCCAACCCGGAACGACTATAACCACCGACCAAGCCATACGAGCATTGGTCACCAAATCAGCCAATGATGCGGCCACCGTTATTGCTGAAGCACTAGGCGGAACGGAGCGTCAATTTGCCGTTACAATGACAGCAAAGGCCCGCCAATTGGGCATGAACCGAACGCGGTTTCGCAATGCCTCCGGCCTGCCCCACAGCAAACAAAAGTCAACGGCGAGAGATCTCGCCACACTGAGCCGCCGAATCCGTAGTGATTATCCTCAATATTATCACTATTTCTCAACCAAGAGTTTCACTCATGCTGGTCGTACTTACAGCAACCACAACAAACTCCTTAAATCCTATCCGGGTACGGACGGCATCAAAACAGGTTACACAAAAGCGTCAGGCTTTAATTTGACGACATCTGCAGACCGAAACAATGTTCGCCTCGTCGGCGTCGTACTTGGCGGTAAAAAATCGACAAGCCGCGACAGACACATGAAGGACATCCTCAACAGATCTTTCGCGCGTGTTGAAGCCAGGCCTGATCTATTGCCCGCAATGGCCAGCATTCCACAACCAAAGCGCAAACCGCTAACGGTCGATCTTGCGGCATTGCTGCCCAAACGCAATCCAATAGGCATCGACGCGCTTGTCGAGCTTGCTGAAAACAGCTTACCAAGCCTTCCTCCCGGCCTATCGAGCGCCAATGTTCTTATGCCTTTTGATCCGCACAGTGCGTCAATTGAACAGGGCGATGCTGACCCGAATTATACTTTGTCCGATAAATGGGGAATACAGGTTGGGGCATTTTCTCAGGCCGAAACTGCGCGCGATCAACTGGCCCGAACACAGCAAGTTGCATCAGCTGACCTCAGTCTTGGTCAGTCATTCATCACCCCATCTCAATCCAATGGCCAAACAATCTACCGAGCCCGGTTTGGCCCTATGGATCAAGGTAAAGCGCGAACTGTGTGTGATAGGCTCAAAACAGCGGAGTTTTCTTGCTTCATCGTGACCGATCAAGATTGGTCTCATCTGTCGCCAAACTAATCAACGACATCTCAGAGATTTATTTCCGCCGCCGTCAAACCTGGTAATTGCAGCATAACAATCAGTTCTCGGACTTCTTGGCGCGCAGCAACGTGAGACATTGATAATCTAATCTCAGATTTTTCATCGGCGAGGTCGAGCAATGTCTGCCCGGTCGGGAATAATTCTCGAAAAATTACACGTTCGCCAAAACCTGGAGCAATTCTAAATCCAATGCGCGGGGATAAGGAATCAAGCAAACTACCAACCCGCCGCTTGTTACGGGCGTCCAGACTAGACACGCGGTTTCGCATGACAATCCAATCAATGGATGCGCGTTCTTTGAGCGCGCGGTTTTTGCGGCTATCCCAAACCATTTCACTGTAGAGCGAGGGTTTAACAACTTCCATCGTTTCTGGATTCACCTCAGCCAGTAAATCAAAATCGACAAAGCTGTCATTCATCGGCGTAATCAAAGTATCGGCAACTGCATGGCCAACACGCGACAAATGCGTGTCACTGCCTGGACTATCAATAACGATAAAATCGTAATCTTTCAGTTCGTCGAGGACCGATTCAAAGACAGATCGCTCGTCCTCTTCAGCCAGATGAACCACATCGTTCTTGCTGCGCTCAATCACATAGGATTTAGGAAACAACAAATCGAGACCACGACGTTCGCTCCACTCAGAACGATTTTCCAGATAGCGTGTCAGACTGCGTTGCCGGCCATCGAGATCGATCGCGCCCACTCTCTTGCCCATTTTTAACAATGCGACGATCAAATGCATTGCCGTCGTTGATTTGCCTGAGCCACCCTTCTCATTACCGAGCACAACTATATGCGCTTTTTTGTGGGTTGCTTCCTCTTGGCGCAAATTTGCGCTGAGGGATAGCGACGACGAATAGCCTTTCGTTGGAGAGTAACCGCTTGCCATCATTGATACGTCAGACCTTTTACACCTTGAACACGAAGGACGTCGGTCGTCTATTCTTCAGAATCGACCCATATCCAGCATATATTCTAGCGAGTTCATGGTTAATGCATTCCTACAACAGGTGTCGGGACAACACCTGAATTAGAACACTGCTTAGGCAGACGCTACCCTTTCTTCTGATACGTCAAACATTGTCACAACCAATAGACCGGATGCTTTTCAAATGGCCTATCTTCGTCTATTGCTCAGCAATAAACTCACGAGTGATCGCAAGATAGGTCAATTTGCTCACCAACAATGCGGAGCCACCGCAAGATGACCACCAATCACGTTCCCATCATCCGCACGGTTGCGGAAGTTCGCAATCAAATCACTGATTGGAAAAATCAGGGATTTACCATCGCTCTGGTGCCAACCATGGGCGCCTTGCATCGCGCTCATTTGTCACTTGTTGATATCGCAGCGCAACATGCAGATAAAGTTATCGTCAGTATATTTGTTAATCCCACGCAATTTGCCCCACAAGAGGATTTTGATCGCTATCCAAAAGATGAAAAAGCCGACGCCGAAAGCTTAAGCACGACCCAAACAGCTCTGATTTATGCCCCCCTGGACAGTGAGATGTACCCATCGCCATCGCTAACCTCCCTGTCTGTAGCTAGTCTATCTGAAGGCCTTTGCTCCAATTCACGCCCCCATTTTTTTGGCGGAGTATCTCTGGTTGTTACAAAACTCTTTATGCAAGTGCAGCCAGATATTGCTGTTTTTGGTGAGAAGGACTTTCAACAACTTCAAATAATTCGCCAATTGGTCCGTGACTTAGACATTCCCGTCGACATTGTAAGTGGCCCTACTGTCCGAGAGGATGACGGATTGGCCATGTCATCAAGAAACAAATATCTCCAGCCTGATGAACGCCTAGTCGCCGGTCAACTCAACAAAATCCTCCGCAAAACCGCGCGATCAGTTATCGATGGCGCGCCAATTGACGAAACTCTTCTTGATGCTGAAAAACGCTTGATTATGGCCGGTTTTGACAAGGTAGATTATCTGGAACTGCGCGCATCAGAAACACTGCTACCGATAACAAGGTTAACGCAAGAGGCGCGCCTTCTTGTTGCGGTGCATATCGGCAAAACGCGACTGCTCGACAATTGCCCCGTGGTCCAATAGCAACACACTTCCATAACCTCACATCGAGACCTGACCCCAAGACCTGAACGAATCGTATGCTGCCAATTGCTCTGATATAATCTGAGCACAACCAAAGTGTTGGAATGAGGGGGAGTCGGACAGCGTGGGGGTCACGCCAATTTCGACAATTGTGGCAACAAATCCAATGGACAGACGAGACGATACATTTGAGCTCGGTCTGGTACTAGCAGGTGCTGTACCGGCTGGTGCTTACACGGCGGGCGTACTCGATTTCTTGATTGAAGCTCTCGACAATTGGGAAGAAGCCAAGCGCTCAGACGATCTCCATGTCCCTCGCCACAATGTTAAGCTCCGTGCGATCACGGGAAGCTCCGCAAACGGAATGGTTGATGCAATAAAGGCTGCAATGGTCGGGTCTTCCACCAAACCGAAGAACAATAGATCAGCTCGACGTGTTGGCTTCATTCCATTGTACAAAGCTTGGGTCAAACAGGTCGACATTTCTTGCGTGTTCGTCAACACGCACTCAAAACGAGCGAATTCATTGCCGGTAATCCCAGATACGGACGTCCGGTTTTTCGACACCGATAGAGAAGTCAATAACAACAAGACCATTGAACTTGCCTGTCACGTTTTTAATGAAGACCGGAAAAGTGAAGAACAAGATGGTCGGCGGACACGCGAAACCATCATTCTCATTGATCCAGTTTCGGAAACACAGAACCCTTCTGACACCCGAATGTGTGATGATGAATTACCACTTGTACTGCAGTCCTTGAGCAACAATTTGAACCTTCGCGCACGCCTCGCACCCGAAGAACTGGTCTCTGCGCAGGACAAGAAAAATTATACCCGTTTCCTGATAGCGCCGAGAAGGTGTACTCACGATGGGAGATTGCAAGCCTTCCCACTTGCGGGCAGCGGTTTTGAAGGTTTCACCGGGTTCTTGTCAGAAAAATTCCGCCATCATGATTTCATGCTTGGTCGGCGCAATTGCCAAAGGTTCCTACAATCAACGTTTTGTCTACCAATGGATAATCCGATCGTCGCTCATTGGACGCCTGAAATGGATTCGCGCCATGGCGTATGGGGCGATACCGGCGAATCTGACGCGCCAATGAGACCCCTCATCCCTCTCTATGGTCACGCGGCGGAAGAATGCTTATTGCCGGAATGGGCTTCGTTAAGCGGCAGAGAATTAAAGCAGCTCAAAAAGATGGCGAAACGACGGATAAAGGCGATCAAGCCGCGCCTACTTCGTTCGCTGACTGGCAAACGGCGTAATTCCTGGTTTGCTTCTCTCGCCCTGGGCGGCAATAGCCGAAGACTAACGCGCCTTCTCATGAAACATGTCGAAGCCGACCTTGTCCTGCATCAGCAATATGATGGCCCTCTCCGTTACGCCAAGAAACGTCGATAGAACAAACGAAGATGGTCTAGCGATCCAACATCGTCGTTTTCATCACACGCATATCGCCATAAAATTCGACCACAAACAGGAGCGTTGTACGCGCCGTCCCTTGTTTGGCTCGGACATGCGCGACCATTAAAGTATCTTCCCAACCGTCCTGGGTGAAATCGCCACGCGCCATTTCCTCAAGACGCACGACAACGCGTTCATTTGACAGAACCAGATGGTGAGGACCCGTGTCCTCGATTAACACCTCTTCGGATTGAACAAGCGCGTCCAGTGTTGCGCCATCTTGTTGTTCAATTTGAGCACGCTTTTCAGCCGGTCGAAATTCAGGGATTACCGATGTCGGTAATAGTTGAAGCGACGCAAACAACGTTCCGACCTCGGGAAGTTTTCCTTGAGTGGCTGATTGACCTTGCTCAAGATAGGTCAAGAGTGAGCACGTCGATTCAAAATACCCTTGCATCGCCATGTCCTTTGTCGTCAGTGCATACCAGCCTTCCGCCGATTTATCGACGTATTTCCGGCAGGTCGAAATATGCTGTTGCTGATTATCCTCCGTAGGGTGAGAAAGTCTAACAACAGCAACCTTCCCCCCACCCTGCAAAACTTCATAATCGTAGAGGCTTGCAAGTTCATCCGCTGAAAAACAAAGCTGTTCCGGTGCATCAACAAACTTCAGCGGTTCCATGAGGCAAACACCATCCCCCACGGAACTGTTCTCATTGTTCGCGTCCGATGACGCACAGCTCGCCAGCGTCACTCCAAAAAACATCAGCAACACTTTGGTCGCTGCTTTTAGATGGTAAAATCGTTGTAACATAATCATCACCCCCATTTGACGATTACCGAAACTCTTAGAGCAAACCCAACTCCCCAAGCTCAAGACGCAATTTCGGTGGTATCTCTTTATAACTTCGAAGCCCGCCCTTGAGATCTTTTGGCGCATCCTCGACTTTTAAATAGCGCCAACCCTGAAACGGCCGCCGCGGTTGGACACCTGTCGGCACCAGCTTTGGATCTAACACCAAATGACAACGTCGAATACCGTCAGTGTCTTTGAACGGTTCAATCGCTTTAAGCTGCTGACGAACCGAAATAAAACCTTTGATCACCCAATAAAGTGAACCGCCGTCCAATAGCTCCTCCTGGCGTTTAGGAACCATGCGCGTCACATGACTTAGCGGCGGTTTGAGCTTCAAGCGTTTCCGCTCAGCCAATCGCCCTTTCTGCCAATCGACAAGATCTTCAATCGATTCCGCTCCGACACATAGTTTAACAAGGTGAAGCCCCATTTAAACATTCGCTCCCAAAACCTATTCGCTGACCCACGACGGTTTACGCTTTTCAAGAAACGCGGTGGTGCCTTCTTTTGCCTCGTCGCTCGATCTTCTATCGGCAATGCGTTTGGCCGTGTCGTTCATCAAATGATGATCAATCTCCCGCCACATCACCGCGTCGACAAGCTTTTTAGCCTCGTGCACGGCTTCAGGCGCATTCTTAAGTATCTCATCGGCAAATCGCTCACTCTCAATCGCTAACGCCTCATCATCTTCGACCAAAACATGCACAAGACCCAACCGATAAGCTTCCTCAGCCGAAAACCGCTCACCAGTGGTAAAGTAACGCCGCGCAGCCCGTGGCCCAATCGCATCCACCGCATAGGGCGATATCATCGACGGGATAAGCCCAAGCCGAACTTCAGAGAATGAAAAGAACGCCCGTTTCACCGCCACGGCAATATCGCAGGCAGCAACCAGGCCAACACCCCCGCCCATAGCAGCGCCATTAACCAGGGCTATTGTCGGCATCGGAAGAGTACGCAACAGATGAAGCATATGAGCAAACCGACGCGCATCAGCGATATTATCATCATGCGTCATATTACCGGCTTCACGCATACCCGATAAGTCAGCGCCTGCCGAAAAGCTTTTACCTGCTCCTTCAATGAAAACACATCTCACGCTGTCAGAGTTCTTCAACTCCTCGAACAATTCGTGCAGCTCAAACACTAATTGACTGTTAAATGCGTTGTGCACTTCCGGCCGATTGAGACGAATAAAACCAACGCCCTCCTCAGTCGCGGAAAAAGCAATGGGGGTTTCATCAGACATAGTCACCGTCTCCCTAAATTCTTATCGTTGTGCTCAATTTCGCTACCGGTTCAATGAAGGCGTTCAATCGCCACAGCCGTTGCTTCTCCACCGCCGATACACAATGAAGCCACGCCGCGATCGACATCACGTTTATTCAGCGCATTCAAAAGCGTCACCATGATCCGCGCACCGGAAGCCCCAATCGGATGTCCAAGTGCACAAGCCCCGCCGTGGACATTGACTTTGTCATGCGGCAGGTCCAATTCCTTGAGCGCCGCCATGGCAACAACCGCAAATGCTTCATTGACCTCGAACAGATCGACGTCCTTGGCATTCC
This sequence comes from Alphaproteobacteria bacterium, assembly GCA_021774955.1. GTDB lineage: Bacteria > Pseudomonadota > Alphaproteobacteria > M2410 > M2410 > JAJFIN01. Next base: position 9,378 of record JAJFIN010000371.1, read on the forward strand.
ACCCGGTTTGCTCAAACAAAGATTGCATGGCGCCAACGGGTGCAGTGGTAAACCAGCGCGGCGCGCGCGCATGACTTGCTTGACCAACGATCTTGGCAATCGGCGTAAGACCCCGTTTTTCTGCCTGCGAAAGCGTCATCAAGACAAGAGCTGCAGCGCCATCGGATATTGAACTCGAATTGGCCGCTGTCACTGATCCGTCAGCCGCAAATGCCGGCCGCAACGT
>JAJFIN010000372.1 GCA_021774955.1 Alphaproteobacteria bacterium
CCTGGGTGGTCAGTGAGCGGATCAGCAAAGGCGAGTATAATGGTCAGGCGATTCATGTGCGATTGATGGAAACGATGGTATTAACACGCACTGAAGAGGGGTGGAAAATCGCCCATATCCATTGGTCTTCAGCGCCGATCAAAATGGCTGCCGATGGTCACGAGCATGAGCACTAGGTAATTTGACGGCCCGTAGGCGTAGAATGACAATCTGACTGCGGTCTTTTTTGTCAGCGCAAGCACTGCGGAGGTTGGCCGTGGCCAACCTCCTTCCAGGCATCCGCGCGTCGAATGTCTGTGCGAGTTAGCTATCGTTGTGCTTGTTGTGATCATGTTCAGGAGTCGCACTCTCGTTTTGACCTTCCATCCTTTCAGCCATCATCTTATCCATGCAAGATTCCATCTGTGCCATCATTTGCGTGCGCATGCTGGCTGCGTCCATGGCCTCCTCTCCCTCCGTATGCTCGGCCATGCAAGAACGCATGTGCGTCTTCATTTTCTCGTGCATAGCATGCATCTCATGCTGCGTTGTCTTGTCTTGTGGCTCGTTTCCATGCTGATGCTCCTGCGCGAAAGTCGGAGCAGCCAGTGCGATAGAAAGAACAAATCCGAGTACGGAAGCACGTGTGGCGTTTTGAAGATAAGGTGTCATAATATGTTCCTTGGTTGTCAGGGTTGATATCGCAATTATTCAATGAATGATTGTTAGAGGTGACAGTGAGTGGAGAGTCAACGGGATTTTTAGGCTTCAAATTTACCAATTAAACCAGCGATCTAAGGTGTGCGTGGCGAAATGGAAACTGAAGCGTCGGTCTGGTAATCACGGGACCAAGCTAATGTGTTGTGCGTGAGGGTGGACGGAAGCGTCGTCCGTGTCGCGCCGATGGTTGAGATAGGCTAACTCGAAGATTAAGATGTTCACCACCGCGCCGAACACAACAACGATGATCAAAGGACCGGTCGCGGCCTCGCAGAGCGCGTTACCGATCGCATAATCTGCAGGTTCTCGATACGCTTTGTGCGAAAGATGTCAAACAGGTCTGGGCGGTGAAGGGAGAGTCTCGTCCCTGTGGTCGATTGGCTGCCGGATCAGGTGAGAGAAGTGGCCGACACGTGAAACGAAACGTCAAATGCACCTTTTGATGAGTACCTGGGTCAACGTATGTTGTTTTCCATATCGAATATTGCGCGCCAATTGACCGGTGGGCAAAGCGAAAAATTGCCAAGGCTTGTTCGGCGGTTTTCATGGAACCGGAAAGGTGATTGCTTCGAGCTAGTTGCTTAAGCTAGTCGCCATACCTACTGATCCCTCAGCGGAAGCTTGTACAAGTATTCAGAGCCAGCAACCGGACCATCCTGTACCTGACATCGACGTCATATAGGACAAATTGATCCTGACATCTCGCTAGCTCGTAACGAAAAAACATCTTGCCAGATAGCATCATGACCGACATCGCGGCGAGCGTAGCGGCGTCGACACCATATTCCTGCATCAGGGGATGGGAATCGATCACTCGAGCAACTTTACCTCAAGGAAGAAAATATTCCACGACATATTGTTCGCAAAATAGCATACACTCTGGACATTGAGTCTGGTCCCTGTCCACAACCTAAACTTCGACAAATTGAATGGGTTGTGAGTCGACTAATCAAAGTGGCAGTTTGGATCATACAAGGAAGTCAGTATGAGCGATACGAGAATACCCGACGCAACAAATCTGAAAATCATAGAATTGCTGCGGGCAGACCCTCAAGTTACCAACAAAGCGATTGCGTTACGGATAGATGTGTCAGAAACGACAGTTGCCCATCGTATTCGGGCTATGTCGGAAGACCGTGTCATGCGCGTTGTTGCTCAAAGAGACATCTTTTCTGATAGGTATTCTCTGTTGTGCTTCGTGTATATTGATACGTCGGGGCGAAGCATTCAAAAGATAGCTCAGGACATCGCCAAGTTTGAGGAAGTCACGAGCGTTTCTCACGGAATCGGGAGCCCGGAACTTTTTGTGAATGTTCGAGCTGCCGACAGAAAACATCTAGATTTTCTAATTGGTGAACAAATTGGCGGTGTAAAAGGCGTCGCTCGGTTGCGGTCGGAAGTGTGCCTGAGAATCATAAAGTACATCCCAGGTTTTGGTGATCTATCTGAGGAGCTGCCCGAAACTACATTTTCAGAAGGTGAAGCCAACAAAGATGATCAAATAATCTCTCTTTTGTTGTCAGATGGACGCATGAGCAATCGCGAAATTGCGCGCCAATTGGATATATCGGAGGGGAATGTCCGACAGCGCCTTCGAAGAATGGATGATGCAAATGTGATGCGCCTTGGAGTCGTATGTGATTCCGTGAGACTGGGGATTAGCTCAATTGCAATCACGCGTATCGCCGCTTTGCCGTCTAAAATGTCCAAAGTGCTCGACAGTCTTAGTGCGATGGAATCTGTGGCTTTTCTTGCTTCGACGACGGGCGATTTCAATGTCACAGCCCTTGTCCATATGCGTGACACATTGGAACTGGCAGAGTTTTGCAACAATCAAATTCGGTCTATTGGGGGTGTGATCGACATGCGGGCACATCCGCTCGTCCAGAGTGAAAAGCATCGATACGACCTGGTGCGCATTAGGTAGTATCGATGCGACTAGCATTTGGGGTGTGATCCTGTTTCATGTCTCTAGCGACCGCGTGGACACTTGACTTTTCAAGCAGAATACAGTGATTGCCGTTAAAACTTTTATCAGCCAGGAATAATTTCTACGGAGATTTCATAGTAAGGCGTATACTGATAATACTAAATATTGCCGCGGCCAAAGTCAGTTTGTGGCCGCCCGATAGGCAGACGGCCACAGGTTGAGACTTTAATTGAATTTCACACCCACTTCGACACCCCAGGTCCGGCCAACTGCGTATGAGCCATCAAGTGATGCTTCTTGAGTAAATAGTGCGATTACGTTTTGCAAATACTCCTCATCTCCAATGTTTTTAACAAAACCGCGTATCTGATATCGATCATCCCGACCAGATATTGTTGCATACACGTTCGCAACAGCATAACTTTCCTGCATGTCAGCTGCGGCATTACGAGGGCGAAAGAAAACATCATCTGACCAGAAAACCTCTCCTCTCAAGCGTAGTTCTTCGGCAAAACCACAACCCAGCGGAACACCATATTCCACCCCTCCAAACAAGGTGAATTCCGGTGCCCGGCTCAACATATTACCGGAAAAATCATTAACTCCATCGATGAAGGAATCATAGGTTGCGTCCAGCCAGGAGCCAGCAAATTCCACACTAAAATTTTCCGCCAGATCAAACTGCACTTCAAGTTCTAGGCCATTAACCGAAGAGCTGGCTGCGTTATTGATGAAGCCAAATGCACCGCCGACAATCTGAAGCACTTGTAGGTTTGTGTAATCATAATGGAACCCCGATAACGAGAAGTAACCTCGACCATCGGCAAAGATTCCCTTAGTACCAATTTCATAGGAATCAACTTCCTCAGGTTCAAATGGAGTACAACCTGCTTGGTTGAAGCCCCCGGATTTAAACCCTTGTTGGTACTGAGCATAAGTCATAACGCTTTCTGAAACGTCATACTCTATCCCGCCTTTTGGCGACACATCATCAAATGAAACTTCCGAGAGAAAGCCCTGGCATTGAAGCGGAAACCCTATGCCTCCAGCAATAAGCAGTCCATCCAAATTCACTACCGACTGACTGGCAGACTTCGTCTCATCACTATACCGCAATCCTCCTTTTAACCGAAGCGCATCAGTGACGTTTATCGTAATGTCTGCAAACACACCGTAGGCCTCCAACTCCTCGATCAGTTGATTAAATGCCAACGAATTGATCAAAAAACCACCAGGATTAGGCGGAGGATTGGGTGAAAGAATAACACTCCCAACAACACCCGCATCAACGGATGTTATGGCGGTGCTATCCTCATTGAGATAAAAAGCCCCCCCAATCCAATCCAATTTACCACCGAAACTGCTGCCGGTTAGATTAAATTCCTGTGTAATAGCATCGGCATCTTCGTCTCGACCACTTCTAAGAACATCCGTGGTGGTTTGATCGCCATCGAAAATATCAACGCGCTCAAAAGTCGTGTACCCTGTAATCGATCTGAGAGTGAAACCATCACCCTCCCAAAACAAATTCAGCGCAGCTACCTGCATGTCGATATTTGACTTAGGTGTGATATCGTTGTTGATAATATTCGGACGAAGATCAACCGTCCCAAACCCTAAAAACGGAGCGAGTTTTTCAAACGATGGTCCACCCCATTCTTGGTCGACATTCAGATAGGATAAATCTGCAGTCAGATTGTCAGTAACGTCCCAGCTCAAAGCACCCCTGATTGTGAGGTTTTCCACACCGCCTTCATTGCCGCCCGTCGTTACATTTTCGATGTACCCATCGTCTTCTTTGTAATCAACGAAAACCCGAGCTCGCAATGCGTCAGAAAGTGGCCCGGATAGATGGCCGCGTACGCCAAAAGCTTCAAACGAACCAATACCCGCTGTCAAACCCGCTTCCATTGCATCCGTCGGTTTTTTTGCGTTGAAATTAAGAACACCCCCGGTGGCGTTTCTACCGTATAGCGTACCTTGCGGCCCGCGGAGAACTTCAACACTTGCAAGATCCCCAAAACCAAGCGCTGCGGCGTTGGAGCGTCCCAGATAGACGCCGTCCAAATGTACCGCGACCGCAGGCTCGGCAAATCCTGTCTCGACATTCAAGCCGATACCTCGAACTGTGATCTGCGCCGCCCCTGCAACTTCCCCATAATTCAAGTTCGGAATGGAAATGGCGATATCCGAGACGCTATCAAGATCGCGAAATTCCAGAGCGTCGGCGCCCAATACTGAGATTGAAGCCCCAACATCTTCGATCCTTTGTTCGATCTTTTGAGAGGTAACGATAACCTCGTCTATGGTCCCGCGCTCAGCAAATGCTGGAAAACTGATCAATCCAAACATAAGAATCGGCGCCGTGCTGGCCAGAAGCTGGATACGTAAAATCTTTCTCATTTTGTGCGTGCCCCCTATCTATTTTTCTCGGTATCGTATATACGCATAATAGCATAATAGTCACATATTACGAATTATGCTATCAATAGTACAACTATTATGTTGCATTAATACGTCATATAATAATTTATAGGCCCAATGCGAATATCTGAACCCTTGATGTTTGTAGACACATAACTTGCCAAACGGACGATGCTGGGTGTGCACAATAAATCCAATCCGGGCAAAAGCGTTGTTGTTGTTCGCGGGGGGCAATAATTGTGTAAGTGAAGTCAAAATTATACCGAACAACCGAAGTCGGTATCATGCCTACGCAATGATCAAGTTTGTTTCTCAAGGCCAGAAATAAAAAATTTTCTTTCAGTAAAATAGGTAACCGGAAATGAACGATACGCCCAATGTGATCGATCAAGCAGTTGCAGCGTCAAAAATGGTCTTCACGACTATTGAACCAAAAAAGTTGAAATCTTTCTTGGAGAGTATTTTTTCGGTCGATGTGACAATATTAAGTAGCCATAGCGCTGCTGAGAAGTCTGGTTCTTCCTCCGGTATTTTTATCTTTGATGCAAAAATAGGAAATGAAGCAAATGCAGCAATCAAGAAATTAGTTCTACGATATGATCCGCAGAGTGAGGATCGCCTTTTTTTCGAGTATGATCTAGATAGCCAATATAAGTTGATTGATCGCCTCAAAGACACTGGTTTGCCAATACCGAAAGTGTATGGCGTTGACCCAACTGGAGAACGCCTTGGCGTTTCAGGATTCGTGATGGACTGTGTTGACGGTGAACCCATACCCACATCACTTTTCCACAGCGGTCCTTTGGTCGTTGCATCTGACGAAGAGCGTTTGAACATTTATCGCAGCATACTGAAAACGCTCGTTACCCTCCACTCACTTGACCATGTTTCATTGGGTTTGCAGGATTTTACTAAAGATGCCGTCGGCAACAATTCGGCGGAAAAGCTAATCAATTGGTGGTGGAGGACATGGCAATGGACTATGCCCAGCAGTTATGACCGATTGGTGCCCGTTAAGCAGTGGTTGTTGTCCAATATTCCTCAGAACGACAATGTGGTGCTGATGCACGGCGACCCAAACTTGGGAAACTATTTGGTCAAAAATGGTCAGGTATCAGCAATATTGGACTGGGAACTGTCGAGCATAGGCAATCCAGAATTGGATATTGCTATACAGGTCCTCTCGATGGAATCCCACCTATCTACCGCGGATCAATTATCGGTCACTCCACCAACACAAGAGCAGTGGCTTTCCTTTTTTTATGAGGCTGGAGGGCGACCGGTAAAGCATTTCGACTATTATCGCAAACATGCTGCTTATCAAATCGTCATATGTTTTGAATCGATGTGCAAGTATCTACCTGCTGATATTCAAGGCGCCTATCAGCAGATGGCAGAATTTTACTGGAGAGTAATCGAAGAAAATTGAAGGCGTGGATAAACAAGGTTCTGCCCCAATAATTCAAATTTGACATAGCAAAGCCGCTGCGAAGCCAGGAGAAAACCCTTTGACCTATGACCAAAGTATGGATTGCCCACACACACCCTCACCCGACAAATATTGGCAAGAAAGTGATGCCTATTGGTTTTACGATGCGGAACAAGGTGTTGGAGGTTTTCACCGCATCGGTCAAAAACCAAACATTGGAACCGGTCAAGCCACAGCCTTTGCGTTCAAGAAAAGCGGTGAACGCTTTGTTTTGAATGATTCCTATACAAATGAACTTACCATCACACCTGAAGACCGCTGGAAAAGCGGACACCGTGTCGGACGTCACATTGCGGAATCGATTGCGCCGGGCAAGATGCACTATGCATGGGACGAACAAGAATGTTCAGCAAATCTGGAATACTACGAGAGCTTCTATGCGCCGCGGGATTGGTCGAAGCCAAAACATTCCGGTGAGCTCATGGACAATATCAACTCGGATGGCCACCTTGAATGTTCAGGAAAATTGCGCGGTCAAGTGAAGATCGCCGGTAACACGTATGATATCGACGCCTTGTGCCATCGAGATAGATCATGGGGGTTTCGTGACACTTCCCGTGCAAGCTTGCACCGATATCGTATGTTCTCAGGCACGGCGGGGTCAGAATTAAGCTTTGCCGCGTTCCTTCTAGACCTGAAGGGTGGACCTGGCGTGGTGGCTGGATTTGTCAGTCGCAATGGTGTGGATCAGGACGTGTCCGATCTGCGCTGCATGGTGACATTTGATTCCGACGGACTATCGCCGATCGGTGCAACCGCGATCCTAACCCTTGAGACCGGCGAGGAGGTCCGAATTCAGTGCCAGAGCGTTCAAGGGTTCATGACACCGCTTCCCGATACCAATTGCGCGACTTCCGACACAATTTCGACGTTCGAATACGAAGGGAAAACGGGCTTCCTAGACCTCGAGCTGTGTAACAATCCGGGCAGAGGCATATACATACCGACGACAGAGGATCTCACACTCCTCGCCATAAACTGCGGTGTTTCGAAAAGCGCGAGCTACGAGATTTAATATCCATAGAACCCATCGATACAAAACCGGAATGAGCCTAAATATCACAGGACCCAAGACAGGTCCTCGTCTTTGTGCGAAAGCCCGTCTCTCCAGTTCGCCAGAAACAAGTGCGATACCGGCTGCCAACCACGATGCGCATTATCAATCATATTGAAATCGCAGATCCCATCAAAGCCGTTCCAAGAAGGAATAGACAGAGCTTCCACCCCTGCAGATGAAGACTTCGGGCCACCATTATTGAGATTCGTTGATGTAACAAGTCCGTCAATCGTTTTGACATCAATACGGATGACCTCACCGCTCTCCAACATAATTTGCGTCCAACCGCCGATTGAAGAGAACCCATCGCCGAGGGTGGAGTTGACCGTGTGCAGATCTTTAATCGTTTCAAGCTCCCCATTGCGCATCAAATACCCCATTTTGTGAAAACCTCCACCAGCATCGTGTATAGTTACCACTGAGTATGACAGCTCGGGACCAACAGTACCGAAATGGGCACGTGCACTGCGGAAATATTGCTCAGGCTTGCTACCGATGATGCGGGGACCGTAGCCGTGTTCGCGATAGCCAATTCCATTTTCAATATCGACTACCTGATCTCCAATACGCACACGGCCTTCAACGCGGCCACCGCTTTCTGGATGTCCATGAGCCTCGCCACCGCCGCCGTCATGAGATCGACCGGCGCCGATAACAGCCCATTGCTCGGAGGGATAGAAATCATAGAGTCTCAAATCCGCTTCGGCATCTGCATGAGTAGCTTCGAACCTTGCATATTTGAGACCCGGGATTGAGAATTTCATCAGTCCTGAACTTGCAGTTGTTTCCGTGCGATCATCGGGTTCTATTTTGCGGTCGAGCAAATGATGACGGAAGCGTCTCCCATCTGGCATGGCCATTCCCCAATGAACCTGGGTTGTGCCTTGATTTGGGTAAGCGCCAAGCCTCATAAACCCAACGCAATCGGTTTTACGGTCGCGAAAAATAAGTACCCACGATTCCTGCCAATCAATGTGTTTGCCCGGCGTGTGAGGGAAATCGATTTCAGAATATAGGCTCATGTAAAATCCGCTATCTTGGTGGATTGTCTAGCAAGGTTCCGACGGCTCCCAGAGCCTTGGCACGCGCAACACAAAGTTTTGGGCCCCGCTCAAGCGTGGGCATAAAGGCAACAAGCGCATCTGGTGGAAAATGTTTCATAGCAAGTACATTAATGACTGCAACGCGATAAGCAGAGAAAAGTAGAAAGTAATCCATGTGGCGCAGTTTATGCCCGCTCACACGTTCATATTCGTCGAACATTTCTTCGAAGCTGAGTGCGCCCTCAAGCCACGGAATTTCAGCCCCTATCACGTCATCACCCGCCACCAAAAAGGATAAATCACATTCAGGGGTACCCAGGAATGACATTTCCCAATCGATAACAGCGGTAATCTTATTATGATCGAACATGTAATTCCCAAAATTACTGTCACCGTGACACAACACCAATTCGATGTCTTCAGGTTCGTTGGCAATGAGCCAATTCTGAACCGGCTTGAGCATTGCTTGGTATTCCTCATCTTCCGACCAGACCAGCGCCTCCCAATACCAATTCACTTCGCGTTCTATTGGCCTGATACCTTTCGCCCGATCTTCCAGCCATGCGAGGCCAGCAGCACGCCAATCTACATTATGTATTTTGGCGAGTGCATGAACCAATTCAATTGTCATTTTCCGCCGATCTCCAACAGCCGCCTCGGCCATCAACCCGGAGGCTTTCCAAACCATTGGCGTGCTCGCGCCCGGCACCTGGCTCATGACATAACCCGGCTGCACAAGATGGTCCCCCACGGCATCAAGCCAAATCTGAGAAGGCACCGGTACATCCGTCGATTCAAGTGCTTTTTGTAACGAAAACTGGCCTTCTAAGTCGTACTTGTGAAACAGACCAGATGCAGGGAGGAACCGTAAAACAAGATTGTGCAGTACAGGTCCTTTATCGGTGTCATAGGACGCATCGAATAGGAGCGTACCATTTGAGCCTCCGGCCGCTTCGCCAACTTGCCTGACATTGGAAATCCTAGGTTTGCCGATGACATCTGCTTGCGCAGAAATGAGGTTAGTAAGCCTTTTTTCCCACTCGTCGGTCGAAATATCCGCAAACCTAGCTTGGCGCGAATGCGCTATAATGCCAGCCCCTACTTCATCTGCTTCCACCGTGTTTGCTCCTGGTAGATTGAATTCGGTCAATGCGATTATTCATTCGGCACGTGGTCAGACTATCAAACCTTTCTATTGGTTCATATTTTCATTAACCGCCGAAACCAAAGGGGATGCGAATACGTATAAACACCAAGTTTGACGAGAAAATTGGGTGTGCCTTCCTGGAGAGATTAATCAATCAACAAGCACGGGTTTACTCCGCAGCCATCGGTGCTGGTTCACCGTGTTGATCGCTCCAGACCTCAACAAAACGCCCTGGTGTTGCCCCCGTCGTTTCACCGTCGCGGTGGGTGACAACACCATTCACAAGGACGTATTTGTACCCGAACGATTGCCGATACCGTCGCCAATCTCCGGCCGGTTGGTCGTATTTCAGCTCATAGGGGCCGTCATTTACCCGCAAGTCATCAAGATCATAGATGATAATGTCCGCGCGCATGCCGGGACGTAGCGTACCCCTGTCTGACAATCCCGCAACTCTGGACGGATCATATGACATTAGCGCGTGGAGTTCTTCAAGCGTGACAAGATTGTTGTCTCGATGCAGCCAACACAAGAGTTCAGTTGGCCAATGTCCGCCGATATAAAACTTTGAGTGTGCTCCACCATCCGATGTTCCTGCGAGCACCAGCGGATGGTTGAGCACAGAGGCCATCAATTCTGGATCATCCCCAGATGGGGCCATCGTCCGGAAGTCAGCGGTTCCGTTGGTTGTAAGCGAGATATCGAACAATACATCAGCGATATGTTTGTTTTCATCAGCTGCGATTTCACCAAGGTTACGGCCAACATATTTTTCAAGATCTGGATATCCTCCAACGGTTGAAACAGTGATCGCCTCAAGGGGCCCGCTACCCACCGCAAGTTCCACCGGATCGTAGGTCTCGATGACCGTCTTTCTGAATTTGGGGTCTGCAATGCGCTCAAGTTTAGCCTCCACTGTCGGCAAACAGGACAACTCGCGCCAGATCGGCACATGGTCGTTTATATTTAGTTCCAGCAGGTTGAATTCGGACCATGCGCGGTGAAGAAAACCCTGACCGTAAACCTGTAGACCCTTCGCCTGTAGTTTTTCCAGCCATTCAAGTTGTGGGAGGTGCATGTCCGGCGCGAGGGTTGTCGGAGCAATTACGTTAACAATCACAGGCCGC
>JAJFIN010000373.1 GCA_021774955.1 Alphaproteobacteria bacterium
TCCACGCTCGACGATATAGATCTCGCGAACATTGAGTGTATGCAATTGGGTGGTGACGCCAGGTTTAACGCGGCAGCGCGCGAGCGACGTATCAGGTAGAGTTTCGTTGTTCATCAACTCCGTTATGAAACAGCGCTCCTCAGTCCAAAACTCCGTTAGATCGCTTTTGACCAAATGCCGCAATTCAGACTTTGCCATACCTGTCCTTTCAAGGGCTAAGTTTGACAATTGTCAGAGGGAATGAATGATGTCAATGAGCGCATCAAAGCAAAGAAATGGAAGACGCCTATGACGACACCAAAGGTTCGAGATTTGTTTGATCTTTCCGGCGTGGTTGCCCTGGTGACCGGGGCAAGTGGTAGTATCGGCCAGAGCATTGCCGAACGACTGTCTGAAGCAGGGGCCGCCGTCGCGATTCACTATGGCAGGGATATGCAAAGCGCTGAGAGTGTTCGTGGCAGAATTGAAAAATCAGGTGGATCAGCTATCACCGTTTCAGCAGATTTGAGCGAAGCAGCATCCATCGGGATATTGTTTGATGAGGTCTCGAGTGGATTGGATGTGCCCACAATCCTAGTCAATTGTGCGGCGCTTCAATCTGTTGTCGCACTCGATGAAATGACGCTCGAAGATTGGTCGTCGCTGATGCAAGTGAATCTCGATGCACCCTTTCTATTGACCAAAGAGTTTGTCGCCCGCGTAAAACATGCGCCTGAGAGCAAAAAAACATCCTCACCTTCGATTATCAATATCACTTCCATTGAAGGATCAAGACCTGCCAAGGGCCATGCCCATTATGCGACTTCCAAAGCAGCGCTTGAAATGTTCACCCGCGCTAGCGCCTTGGAGTATGGCGCCTACGGAATACGCGTGAATGCCGTCGCACCAGGTTTAATCGCACGGCCAGGTATCGAAGAAAATTGGCCTGAGGGAGTAGGCCGGTGGAAGGCAGCAGCTCCCCTTGGCAGATTGGGCGACCCAACAGATGTTGCCGATGCGGTTTTGTTCTTAAGCTCGAGAGCCGCCCGATGGATCACCGGAGCGACTCTCGTTGTTGATGGTGGCGTAACTGCGGGCCCTGGTTGGTAGCAGCAACAACACTACCTTGTATGCACTAGGAAACAGTCATGCCGCATCCTTGGGGTTAATATTTAAAGCCTAATGCCACCCATATCTTTTGCCGGTCTGCAGCAAAGCTTGCGCCATCATAGTCGGCAAATTTAACTTCAGCGCTGACATGGTCGTTGATCTTCACATTGATCAGCGCATCGAATTCCGAACCAAGATCCATACCGTTCGTTTCACCTTCGAAATTGTGATACCACAGCGCAAATTTCACGGCCTTCACAAAGGACTCGGGCTTGTGGGTGTATGAGGTAACGACCGCGAGATCTTCAATGCCGCTGGCTGGTGTAGCCAGGAATACATCGGCAAACCCTTGAAATTTGTGAAGCGTCGCAAGCGGGGTCACAAAGCCGCGCGCATTGTTTCCTTCTAAAACTTCATAGGCGACCTTGCCAGAAAACCCGGAATGGTGAAAACCGGCACCGATATTGTAATAGCTGAGATCGAAGCTTGCAGTGTTGTCTGCGTAGTCAGACTGTGTGGCATATTCAGCGTGATAGGTGACTTTTGTATTGTCGTCGATCTTCGCCGAACCATCGTAGCGAAGGCCGTAAGTCTGCGTAGATAGACCGGGCGCTTCGCTGGTGTCGATCAAATATCCGTACCCGGTCAACTTGCCAAAAGGAAAACTATCCCACGCAACATTAATTAGGTGAGTATCACCGGTGAATTCGCCCATCGGATGATCGCGCCCAAAGATGCGGTTGACCTGCCAGACATAAGTGTAAGATGCTTTTAAGCCTTCAATGGAGCTATTGACCAACTGTACCGCGTCAAAGGTTTGTTCATTTTGACGAAAGCCGACATTGCCGACAAAACGCGCGCCATCAAGAATGATGCGCTGGCGACCAACAATGAGCTTCGTATCGCCGGATTTATAAGTAGCCTGCAGCCGATTAACTTCTGTGTTATCCGGATCTGCGATCACCGGGAAGGCAGTATTGCCATTCGTAGTGCTGTTGAAATCATCGTCGCCAAGGCTTGTTGTATTTTCAAACTCAAGCAGGAAAGATAGGCCTTTGAACGAAGCAGTCTCATAGCCCAGTCGCGTGCGCAGTGTTACGCCATCGGCATTATTAACGAACCCCGTTTGATCGACCGTCTCATATCTAAGGCGGACATCGACAATCGGTTTTCCTTCTTGCACGGCTTCGGCAAAACTGTCCGAAGCACTTGCTGTGCTCCCTAATGTTGCTCCCAGAGCAACCAATGCAGCCAAACTACTGAGCGTCCATATATTTTGTCTCATCTTCGTTACCTCAATCATTTCCCTTCAACGCGTGATTTGAGATAGGTCAGCGTTGTTTCAATTTCAACTCGCTTTGATACAGTCCTACAGCGCGCTGTTTTTGAGCTTGACCAAAGTCAAGTCGAGAAGAATTAGTTTTCTGGGACGGAAGTGGTTGGCCGATAAAATCGCAGGCGCGACGTTAGGTCGCGATCGCTGCAATATCAAACTCATCCTTGTGAGGGCACTCATCCGTAAATGCGCGTTTGCAAGAAGAGGCGAGGTTAGCATCGCAAAAGCTGCAAAGTGCATTTTGATCTGGAAGGCGAATGGCATCTTGATCAATAGCAAACCCTTCACTCTTGAATTTTTTCAAGGTACGCGAGAGTGTTTCTGGGCGCATGTCTAAATAGGAAGCAACAAGCGCTTTATCGTAGGGCAGTTCGATCACGCTATCTTCCGTGCCGCTGTCGAGCATGGCCTGCAATAGGAACCAACCAAGACGCTCCTTCGCTGATTTAAGCCGTGCCTGTTCAATCTGGTGGATCAGTCGCTGGGATCTGAGCGACATATTTGATAACATATTCAACGCGAAGCGACTGTTCTTTTGAACGTGTTGGCGAATGATGGGGGCAGGAAAACTGATCAACGTTGTTTCTTCAACGGCTTGACCACTCATCGGTGCGGGCATGTTCAAAATCACTGCGCCCTCCAACATCGTGTCACCAGCGCTGAGCATTTGTAAAACCGTTTCTTGGCCCGCTTCGGTACCGTTGAAAAGTTTCACCCAACCGCGAACAACAACATAAAGACGTGCTGCTGGTTCGCCTTGAACGAAGAGAAGTTGACCCTTGTCGCACTGGCGGATCTGCGCCTGTGCGAGCAGCGCCTTCATTTCCACTTCTGGTAAATGCGAAAACATAGAAAGGGATGATACAAAGGAACTATAGGCTTCAGCATGAGAGGGCCTGGCGTCTCCCATTTCTTCTGGCCCTAAGTCTTCTCGCTGATCATCTTTGAACATATTTGCCAGGATGTCTTTTTCTGCCTCATGCAAGAGGTCACTCATCCGTGTCAGCAATTCAAACCAATCTTGGCCAGAAATATGGTCTAACTCCGACGGATCCTTGTGACTTTCGATAAGGTTGTGGATGGCCTCCAATGCCTTAAAATCCTCGCTTTCGAGCACCCGATCCAAGATAGCTTTTTGAACATCATCAGCAGCCAGTAAGAACGTTTGAAGGCAGGCATTTTGCTCAGCCATCAGCGATAGCATGCGATCTGAGAATTCTGGATTACGAAAAGCCCGCGATGCAAAACCTCGAATACCAATGGCGCGTTCCCGGCCGATGCGTTCTTTCCATTGTAGAAACCGGCTATAGGCCGAAACGCGGCGGCTATCCGTGAGGTTAAGCGATTGTGCAGTCTCCACCATCAAATCCAAAATTGGAATGGTGAATTGAAAAGTGTATCGGTTAATCGCTTGATTGGGCTGAAGACTCAAATCGATAATGTGTTCACGTTCTCCTTTCAGGGATTCGAGTCTCGTGAACATGGTTGCGACTTTAGGAAAAACAGTTTGGTCAAATGTAGGTTCTTGTCGCGCTTGTGATACATGATCAGAGAGGTTTGAAATCTCATCATCGGTAAGTTTGTGCTGCTCTCGAAGGCGCTCAGAAAATATATGTCCGTGGCTACTCAGGTAGAGTGACGAGCACCCCCGTTCTCTCTGCAGATGATGCAGGAGATTCCCTAATCGATCTAAGGTTAATCGACAAAGCGTTTCGAAATTTGTGTCTTGTGCCATCCATCTCTGCGTTGATAACGCAGCCTTTTCCCAATCCACTCGATCTAATCCGAAATTATCCACAATTTCAATTAGTTACGTATTGTCAGATTGAGGCGGCAAGAGCCCCATCTCGATAATTCAGGATTCTATGCATTGCTTGACATAGGTCAAGCATGGCTTCGTCGATCTAGCCCAATTTGTGACAGCCCGGGAAATGGCTATCCAATGGAGGCTTTCATGCATGCAACTGGCGTATCATCCTCAGACCAAAGTCGCGCTCTGGTATCAAGTACTTTAGCGTTTACTGTGTGTTTTGCGGTTTGGACGATTTTTTCGATTATTGGTATCAGGATTAAATCGGAGCTCGGTTTATCTGACACACAATTTGGTATCCTTGTTGCCACACCTGTCTTGACAGGTTCATTGACTCGACTATTTCTGGGTATTTGGGCTGATCAATATGGTGGCCGGGTTGTTTACACAATCCAGATGCTGTTGACCGCATTTGCAGTCTACCTCCTCACATTAGTGAATACATATGAGATGTTTCTTGTCGCTGCTTTAGGTGTTGGCCTGGCGGGTGGTAGTTTCGCCGTCGGGATCACTTATGTTTCGAAGTGGTTTCCTAAGGAGCGTCAAGGTACGGCCCTCGGTATTTTCGGTATGGGCAATGTCGGTGCTGCGGTGACAAACTTTGGTGCCCCGTTCCTGCTTATCGCCGTTGGTGGTGCCTGGCAGGGCGTTGCACAGATCTATGCTATCGTTCTGCTGATTACAGCCGCTCTATTTTTTCTATTCACGAAAGACGACCCAAGTGTCAAGGAGCGCAAGGCCAGCGGTGTCGCTCGCGATTCGTTCTTTACGCAGCTAGAGCCCCTGAAAAATTTGCAGGTTTGGCGCTTCTCGACCTACTACTTCTTCGTATTTGGCGCCTTTGTTGCGCTCGCCCTTTGGCTACCACGATATTATGTCGGCGCTTATGGTTTGGACCTCGCAACGGCGGGCGTTTTGGCTGCTCTCTACGCTCTACCTGGCAGTATATTTCGCGCTTTAGGCGGCTGGCTATCTGATCTCGTGGGCGCCAGGAAAGTTATGTACTGGACCTTTATAGTTTGCCTCGCCTGCGCCTTTGTTCTGTCCTATCCCGCAACAGATTACACTGTTGCTGGTGTCGATGGGCCGATCAATTTCAATATTACCATACCACTCGAGCTTTTTGTCTTCATTACCATCGTGCTCGGCTTCTTCATGTCGCTCGGTAAGGCGGCGGTCTACAAACACATTCCCGTCTACTACCCAGACCATGTTGGCTCAGTAGGCGGAATAGTAGGTCTGATTGGTGGGCTGGGTGGCTTCTTCCTCCCGATCGCCTTTGGGGTCATGAATGATTTGATCGGGGTTTGGACGAGCTGTTTCATGCTCTTAACGGTGCTCATCGCTGTTTCACTGACATGGATGCATATTTCTGTTCTCGGTCTTGAACGCAGAAGGCGCCCAGAGCTACGCGAACCGCGTCACTTGCCAGAAATGGAAGACCTCAATCCTGGTCAAGCTTGAAGATACAACTGAAGGAATGAAACAATGACCGACGTCAACTATAAGAATGTCAAAGGTTGGGATCCAGACAACACGGAACAGTGGGATACCTATGGTAAAAAGGTTGCCACGCGAAATCTGTGGATTTCTATTCCCGCTCTTCTCTGTGGATTTGCAGTGTGGCTCTATTGGGGCATCATTACAGTGCAGATGCTCAATCTGGGTTTCCCGTTTGCCCAATCTGAACTCTTTACATTGACGGCGATTGCCGGTCTCTCCGGCGCGACGTTGCGTATCC
This sequence comes from Alphaproteobacteria bacterium, assembly GCA_021774955.1. Classification (GTDB taxonomy): domain Bacteria; phylum Pseudomonadota; class Alphaproteobacteria; order M2410; family M2410; genus JAJFIN01. The sequence continues at coordinate 5,977 of JAJFIN010000373.1, forward strand.
CAAGTTCGTTTTTTATCCGTCTGGCGGGCGGGCGTTACACGATCTTCCTGACCACTACCCTGTTGATCATCCCAGCCGCTGGTACAGGCATTCTG
>JAJFIN010000374.1 GCA_021774955.1 Alphaproteobacteria bacterium
GTCGCGCCGCGCGTACCTGCACTGGCCTATGCGCCCAGGAGCTCACGGTCTTTCAATCAGTACTTGGCAAAGGTGTCAAAGTGGAGCGAACAGAACACATTCTTGCCGGTGCGCGGCGTTGTGCCTATCGGGTGTGGAAAAGCGATTGAGCAATAACGTAAAAGCATTGGTTTTTGATTTGGGCGGTGTGTTGGTTGATTTTGCTGGCCTATCTGCGCTGGTGGAACTGACAGACGGCCGGATGTCGGAACAGGAAGTGTTGGTAAAGTTCCGCCAGTCTACCATTCTTGATCAATTGGAACGCGGTCGTTGCAGCCCGGAGGAATTTGCCGAGGTATTTCTCGCAGACTGGTCCTTAGACCTCGAGGTGGAGGATTTCCTTTCTCAATTTTCGCTTTGGCCACGGGCGGCCTTTGATGGCGCGCACCAACTGCTTGAACGGCACCGGTCTGATTACACTCTTGCCTGTCTCAGTAACATCAATGTGCTTCATTGGCGCCGTCACCAGGAGGCTTTCAACATTGCACATCTGTTCCATCACGCATTTTTGTCACATGAAATTGGTTTGAGAAAACCCGATCCGGAAGTTTACACCCATGTCAGCAAAGTACTCGAGCTTCCACCAGAACAGATCGCCTTCTTTGACGATAGTGAAGCGAATGTTGACGTAGCCCTTGCCCATGGTCTCAAGGCCTATCAAGTGGATGGGTTACCTGCGCTGGCAGAAATCCTGACCGCACTGTAATCCTCCTGATCGCCAAACCAAAAAGCGCCGGCAAATGCCAGCGCTCTTGAAAATCGATATTTCACTCAGAGAATATGCGGGTCACCGCAATCCTTCACGTTGAGCGCGCTTGCGGGCGAGCTTACGAGCGCGGCGGATCGCTTCGGCTTTTTCACGCGCTCTTTTTTCAGATGGTTTTTCAAAGTAATTGCGAAGTTTCATTTCACGGAAGATGCCTTCGCGTTGCATCTTTTTCTTTAGGGCCCGAAGGGCTTGGTCGACATTGTTGTCGCGGACGAAAATTTGCACGTATCTTTGCCTCTATCTTTGTTGCCTCCCCTCATGGCGAGTGCACACAAAACCTCTTATCCCGAGGACGGGCCTCGGGAAGCTGGGCGGTTGATACCGGATTTATGGGAGCCTGTCCAGCAGCGGATAGTCGATTATCAACTTTTTCACTTCGGTTTTTGGGGTGCAGCCCTTTACCAGCCTGGGGTGAAACGCCATATTCGCCCTATGGCTATACTCAAAATTGCCCGCATGGGTCACCCCGTCTTGCTAGCGAAAGCTGAACTCATTTCCGACCCAAAAGCATCGGAGATTCAACAACTTATTGAGGATATGGTGGAAACGATGGTTGATGCCAACGGCGCTGGATTGGCGGCACCGCAGGTCCATGTGCCATTGCGGCTGGTGGTGTTTCAGGCGCCTGCTGAGCGGGCTGACGAAGGAATCGGTGAAGAAGAGAAGTACGATCATACGGCACCTCTGACTATCCTGATCAATCCTGAAATCACGCCGGTGAGCGATGACATTGTTGAAGGCTGGGAAGGTTGCCTTTCAGTGCCGGGATTGCGGGGGCTTGTGCCTCGACACAGCCATATTCATTATCGCGGCACGACACCCGATGGGGAGAAATTTGAGCGTGAAGCAAGAGGTTTCCATGCCCGCGTGGTTCAGCATGAATGCGACCATTTGGACGGTATTTTGTATCCGCACCGCATGCGAGATTTGTCATCGCTGATATTTGAGAGCGAAATTCGCCATCTGGTTGAAGATGTGGAAACGTAAGATGAGTGACGACAACAAGAAAAAGAAACCGACATTCAACCGCATCAAAGCGCGCGACCAGATTCTCGATGAAATGCTTAGCCTCGTGCCTTTTGACGGTTGGAACGAACCAACTCTTACGCGTGCTGCCCAGAATAAGGGTTATTCTTCTGCGCAGGCAACACTTTGCTTCCCGCGCGGTGTCATTGATGTGGTGAGTGCGTTTTCTGCTGCTTGTGATGCCCAAATGGTTGAAGCACTTGAGCAAGCAGATCTGAAAACAATGCGCATTCGAGATCGAATAACCTTTGCCGTGCGAGCGCGCATCGAATGCCTTGAAGACCGAAAAGAAGCTGTTCGAAGAGCGGCCAATCTTCTTGCCTTGCCCATGCATGCAGCAACCGGTGCGAAGCTGATTTACCGTACTGTTGATGCGATTTGGCGTGGTATTGGTGATCAGTCGACGGACTTTAATTTCTATTCAAAACGGGGATTGTTAACCGGAGTTTATTCTTCAACCTTGCTCTATTGGTTTAACGACGAAACAGAAAATGCTGAGGCAACGTGGGATTTCTTGGACCGGCGGATCGGTGACGTTATGAAAATCGAAAAAGCTAAAAGCCAAGCAAAGAAAATCCTGAACCGCTTGCCAACCCCGTTTTCACTTTTCGATGGTCTCAGCCGGCGTGGTGCTCGGTAAAGAGGGCGCACCTTCGGGTGGGAAGCTTCCCAAAGGTCTTAGCTCGGTGACATGGCCCATTTTGCGGCCGGGTCGCGCTTGTCGTTTGCCGTATAGATGAAGGCGATAATTCGGACGCGCAGCAAGATCTGGCCAGGCATCGACGTCTTCACCAATCAAATTAAACATCAATGCATCAGAATGGCGTCTGGTATCACCTAGAGGCCATCCACATATCGCGCGTAGGTGCTGCTCAAACTGCGAAGTGACACAAGCGTCAATGGTCCAATGACCGGAATTGTGGACGCGCGGGGCAAACTCATTGACGAGGATACGTCCGTCTTGAGTGGCAAACAATTCAATACCGGCAACGCCAACATAATCGAGGGCTTCCACAATATGGGTTGCAATGTCGTTAGCACGCTGCGCCAAGTTTTCATCAATCCGTGCTGGTACAACCGAGGTGGATAGAATGTGATTGCGGTGGATGTTTTCTGCCGGGTCGTAGCAACTTATTTGTCCGTATGTGTTGCGCGCCACGATGACAGAAATTTCGCAGGTAAAATCAATAAATCCTTCGAGGATACATGGAACTGAGCCGAGGCTTTCGAATGCGCCTTCCGTATCAGACTTTGTACGGAGTATATTTTGACCTTTGCCATCATAGCCGAGCCGTCTGGTTTTGAGTACAACTGGAAGGCCAATTTTTTCAACGGCTTGTTTCAGCTCCAATTGATTGTCGACTTGTGCGAAAGGCGTAGTTTCAGCACCGGCTTTGACTAGAAAGGTTTTTTCATGAAGTCGATCCTGAGTGATCCCAAGTGCTACCGGGCTTGGATGGATCGGTGCGCACTCTCTTAAGGCAGCGGCTAATTCGGCAGGTACATTTTCGAACTCATAAGTGACGATGTCGCAAGCTTCGGCAAATTTCCGTGCAGCCGTCAGATCGTGATAGTCGCCAATGGTTTCTGATGTGGCATTGTCACTGGCTGGGCTATTTGGCTCTGGTGCATAGAAATGGGTCTTTAGTCCAAGATCGATAGCGGCCTGTGCGAGCATCCGCCCCAATTGACCGTTTCCCAAAATGCCTATGGTGCTTCCGGGGGAAAGCCGTTTCATGCCTTGTTGATTGTTCAAATTTTCAATCCCGGTCGGTTATTAGATCATTGGAGGGGTGGTCAGCAACGGATGCAGTTTGAGCATCACGCCATTTTTTTATGGATTGTGCGACAGAGGTATTTCCAAGTGCGATAATCTGGGCCGCGAGCAAACCTGCATTGACAGCACCGGCATTACCAATGGCAAGGGTCGCGACAGGAATGCCGCCGGGCATTTGAACAATCGACAACAAGCTGTCCATACCTTTAAGTGCTCGGGTTTCAATGGGAACGCCGAGCACAGGTAATGTAGTCATGGCCGCAGTCATACCCGGGAGATGGGCAGCTCCACCGGCGCCAGCAATAATTACTTGCAGACCATTTTGCTCTGCCTGTTTGGCATAGTCAGCCATTCGATCTGGTGTGCGATGTGCTGAGACGATGCGGGTTTCATAGGCGATAGCCAGTTTGTCGAGAGTTTCAGCTGCGTGACGCATGGTTGGCCAATCAGACTGACTGCCCATGATAATACCGACTTGAGGGTTGTTTTCTGCCATGTGGGAGACCTTTCGTCGTCTCGGCTTGCGGCGAGGAAAGCGGCGGATTATATGCCCGCACATGCTTTTGGCAAGGCGTGTTTTTTTGACAATTAGCTGTTGAAGACTTAACACCCAAAAGATGGTACTTGTGAATGAGTTGAAAATGGTCCGCCGAGCCAACACGGGACCGACGGGCGATGTACAGATAGAAACTTGGGGAAAGCTTCATCCATGAAAGTTGGTGATCCCAACCGTCCCATGCGGGTTACGCCTGCCCGCGAAACCACGACCCGCAAAAAAGGCGCGTCGAAGGCGGCGTCCGCAGCTACAGCCAGCGGTGATGCCGTGAGTGTCATGGGTATTCCTGAGGTTGAGCTTACGCCCAAAGTCCGAGAAGCCATCATGACGTTAATGGCTGAGGTCGATACCTTGCGCCGAGACCTTGAAGGCGCGATGCACCGCATCGACGAGTTGGAAAGCCTGGCCGACAGTGATGTGCTTCTGCCGGTGCTAAACCGCCGAGCTTTTGTGCGGGAGCTGACGCGCATTAAGGATTTTGGTGAACGCTATGGATTGAAAGCAAGCCTGATCTATATCGATCTCAATGACTTCAAGGTAATCAACGATAAATTCGGTCATGCAGGCGGTGACAAAGCATTGATGGACCTGACCGCTATCTTAAAGAAGAATTTGCGTGATTCGGATGTGCTCGGCCGATTGGGTGGTGATGAGTTTGGAATTATTTTGCCAAGTGCAGACGAAAAAATGGCGCATCAAAAGGCACAATCTCTTGTGAAGCAGGTTGAAAAACATGTCACCCAATACGATGGAAACAAGATAAAGATCAGCCTTTCATACGGCGCCTATGCACTTGAGCAAGGTGAGCAAGTCGACACCGCTATAGCGCGCGCGGACAAAGCGATGTTCGAGCAAAAGCGCAATCGCAAGTCGAGCGAATAGAAAACAATCCGTAATGAAGAAATCAACCTAGGCGATAATATCTGGCATCAGCCGATCTTCAACTGCGCCAATTTGATCCTTCAACATCAACTTTTTCTTTTTTAATCGTCGAACTTGAAGTTGGTCGCTACTCGCTGCTCCGACCAAAGCATTGATGGCCGAGTCGAGATCTCTATGTTCTTGTTGCAGCGCAATGAGGTGAGACTTCAGGGCTTCATCGTCATCCCAAAAAGAAGTGTCAATCGGCACGGATCGCATAACCGTTTCTAGAGTTTATGTATCGCCACGATCACCCTAACCGAAATGGATGAATTCTGCGGCTTCTGATCTCAGCTAGTTAAATAGTATATCAGATTATCGCAGATCACGGTAATTTCTTTGTTGTCTTCGAGATCCAAGCAAAAGCGCAAGACTCTCAGATTTTCGCGAGCTATCTCGAGATCGAGTGTTTCAAGTGTGTTGGTTTTGAAATTTTCGGACTCTGACTCTGTAAAGAAGCTAGATTGATGCAGTCGTTCAGCCTCTAGTTCAAGCGCCTTGGCTTGATCATATATTTTTGCGAAGTCGTCCATCTCCGCGACACCTGGTGCGGATTTGAGTGCGCTTCTTGCCTGCCTCAGCAGCGCGCCGATATTGGCGTCCCATGTCTTTGCTTGCAGAACAGCGGCTTGAACAAAGGCATGAGTGAGCGCGTCTTTCCTATGTTGAGCTGACCAGAGGCAAAACAAGACAAGGTTGATGTTCACGCCAAAACGATCTTGAAGGCTTAAGCAACAAGCCTGCACTTCTTTCTGTTCGTAGAAGGTATTTGACCATGCCCAGAATTGGTCAGCAGGGGTTGGAGTTCTTGGCGCGTGTGACATGGGTCCTCTATAATCGGGGCAATTTATTAAGATTAGTCGAGACTGGGTTCTTCGCGCCAACGTTGGGTTCCCGGTGTGTCTAGCCCAAAAAGGTCCAAGATTCGGTTTGCAGACTGATTGATGATATCGTCTACGCTCTCCGGCATAGTGTACCAAGCGGGTGCTGGCGGTGCGATAATGGCCCCCATTTCAGACAGGGCTGTCATGGTGCGCAGGTGGCCGGTATGAAGCGGTGTCTCGCGGACCATCAGAACAAGTCTACGCCGCTCTTTTAGTGTGACGTCAGCCGCGCGGGTTATCTGGGTACATGTGACACCCGTTGCAATTTCCGACATAGTGCGAATAGAGCACGGCGCTATAACCATGCCGTCGGTCTTGAAGGATCCACTAGAAATCGCGGCGGCAATATCCCTAATGCCGTATTTGGTGTGGGCTAGGGTGTAAACATCTGCTGGTTTTAATTCCGATTCGTAAGCCAATGTCAGTTCTGCGGCTTTGCTCATCACCAGATGGGTCTCAACGCCAAGTTTGCATAATATCTCGAGCAGCCGAACACCGTAAATAATGCCCGAAGCGCCACTAATTCCAACGATTATTCGGTTGGTTTTGATTTCAATCACTGAACATATTCCTTACCTGTGTAAGCATAAAAGCACCTGACAGGGTCAAAAAAAAGTGGTTTAATAGGTCGGTTCAATCAGGGAGATGCAAATGTCAATAAAGTCTCACATTGAAGAGTTAAGTGAGAAACATAGACAATTAGATACGCTCATCGCCGATGAGTTCCAACACTTAAGCGTTGATACACTAAAGCTGGTGGAACTGAAGCGCGAAAAGCTCCGACTTAAAGAAGAAATTGAACGTCTTGGTGTCGAATGGTCGCATTAGCGATCTTGATTTAAAATATTCCGCCTAAAGAGTATGATCTCACCGGTTTGAAGGTGAGGCGGCGTTTTTTTGCGACTGTTTCATCTTGTCACTCTTGTGATGAGCTACAATTCCTTCACCCGTTCGCGTAGTTTGAATTTTTGAATCTTGCCAGTCGACGTTTTGGGCAATTCAGCGACAATGACGGTTTTCGGGCATTTGAAGTGGGCGAGATTGTCGCGACAAAAGGCAATCAAATCATCGGTGCTGGTGGATGCGTTCTCGCGCAATTCAACAAAAGCACACGGTGTCTCGCCCCATTTTTCATCTGGTTTTGCTACGACCGCAGCGGCTGTAACATCCGGATGTGCGTAGAGTGTGTCTTCGACTTCGATCGATG
>JAJFIN010000375.1 GCA_021774955.1 Alphaproteobacteria bacterium
TGTTTCATGCCGCTGACCGTGGGCGGCGGTGTCCGCACGCTTGAGGATATCCGTGCGCTTTTGCGCGCCGGTGCCGACAAGGTGGCGATCAATACAGCAGCGGTAAAAGACCCCGACTTTGTCCGCCAAGCGGCCCATAAATTTGGCGGCCAGTGCATTGTGATCGCCATCGATGCCAAGCAAGTCAGCACCGGAACATGGCAGATTTTTACCCATGGCGGGCGTGAACCAACGGGTATCGACGCGGTGGCGTTTGCCAAACAGATGGCCGCGCTTGGCGCCGGTGAAATCCTCCTCACTTCAATGGACAGAGACGGCTCCAAACAAGGCTTCGATTTAGAACTTACGAGAGCCATTTCGGATGCGGTTTCCATTCCGGTGATCGCCTCCGGCGGCGTCGGGACGCTCGATCATTTGGCGGCGGGTATTCGTGACGGCCATGCTTCAGCCGTCCTTGCCGCCTCGATATTCCATTTCGGCGAGCACACAATCGGCGAAGCCAAAGCCCATATGGCCAAAGCCGGCATCCCTGTTAGACTGTAAACGCATTCAACCAAGTGGTGACTTATGAGTGACGAAACATTGGGCCAAGCCCTCGATCGCCTATGGCAAACGGTCGAAGCACGCAAAAGCGCTGACCCGACGAAATCATATACAGCTCAACTCCTATCTGAAGGTGTCAGCAAGGCCGCCCAGAAATTGGGCGAAGAAGCCGTGGAAACCGTCATCGCTGCTGTTGAAGGCGACAAGGACGGCGTCGCCTCAGAAGCCGCCGACCTCCTCTATCACCTGATGGTGCTCTTGGCAGCCAGCGATGTCGACCCTCAGACGGTCGCGGCAAAACTTGAAGCGCGCGAGGGCACATCCGGATTAGAGGAAAAAGCCAAACGATAAGAAATACGACTTTTTTCACCGTGAAAGGTCGTTTTACGACCGTCCTAGAATCAAATTATTTCCATAAATAAGAAAATAAATGCACGAATTTTTCTGCAGAAAATAGCGGATTACAGCCAGATATTTAAAAGTTTAGGAATAGTTAGGTAAGAATTACAGACAATTTTATTCATTTTTCATCAATCTTTAAGAGCGGCCTGAGAAGCTTAAGAACATCTGAACAAGAACGTTTTGTTCTTAACAAAGGTAAGATTTCGCTTTGGCAAAAACGCAACTATATGAAGTTTCATTCCGTAAGCTGAATGACGCGTGGATCGTGGCCGATAGTTTTAAGGACCACGACAAAGCCGTTGCCCGTATCGAAACCCTCGGGGATGACGAAGAAGTCAGCGCCATGCGCCTGGTCCAGATAGCGACTGACCCAAAAACCAAACAAGTTTCACGTCGGACGCTGTTTGAAAAAGAATGCGCAGATATTGCTGATGCCAATGGCCCGGATAGAATAATTCCGTGCTCACATCCCAAAGATCTCTACAAAAAACCAGCGCGTGAGATGATGGGCCGGGCTTTGTCGACCTTTTTGCGCAGCCGCAATCTGACGCCAAAAGAATTGCTATTTCGTCCCGACGAAGTAAGGCGCGTTACCTCCTCAGGCCCGACATTGCAGCATGCTGCCCAAATTGCCGCGGTAGAGCTGAAAGAAGGAACCAAAAATTCACCCCACGCCATCATGAAGGCGATTTTCGACCTGGTTGATGGTGCGGTCGGCCAATTACATCGAGATGTTCGAGATAAGGTCTTTCCAAAAATCAAAGAAGGTCGACTGGCCTCGATTCAAGACGCCGTCGAAGCGTCAGAAGATCCAGAATATGTGCTGAGCGGGGCCATTGCTCAAGACATAGCTGCCCAAGCTTCTGCCGCCGACAAACTCGATTGTCTTTTGAATTTTGATGACGAGATGCCAAAAGACCAAGCGTATAAAGATTTGTGCATTACTGTGATCGACGATTTCGCGTCCGAAATTCTCACCCGTTCGGCGAACCTAAATGCTTTGTTGGGCGAGCAGCCGGACATGGGGTCAGCCCTGCGCATCCTCATGGATACCACCAAGGGCGCATTCACAACTGACAAGACCTCTCAAACTCATCACCTCAATCGCCTGTCGATCAAGATCAAGAACGGCCACACTCCTCAGGTAAAAGCTGTTCTCATTCAACGTATCTTGCATTTGTTTGGGGTCGGTCGTAGTCTGGCGAAAGAGTCTGTGCGCGATGATATCGAAGTGAGCGCCGAAATCGCAAAATTCCTAGACAATGTCGAAGAAGGGATTGTGTCGACAGCTGCTCGCAGGTCGGCCTTAGAGTCACGCTCGCGATACTTGGTTTCCGATGACCTCATTGCGGCTTATTTCAAGGAATGCGGGGATGTCAAAGACCGCGTTAAAGGCTTGTTATATTTAGCCGAGATGATAGACACCAAAATCGTTCGCTCAAACGTGACCAGCTATCTCAGATCCATTTTCATATCGAACAAGTTTGAAGCGGTGTATTTCGATGAAGATGTGCCGGTAGTGAGCCGCCTTACGGCCCTCAAAAAAATGCAAGACATCATTCGTGAGGCCGGCTTTGAAGAAGACGATACAAATACTTTGGTTGAAACCATCGGTCGTCTGGCTGGCGATGTGGACACCCGCGCTCAATTCTTCCAGTCAATTGAACGCGGTCAAACCTGTGCGGCTCAAAAAGCGCTGGGGCTTTTGAAACTAATGGTCGCTGACACCTTCGCCGAAGGGCCCTGTCTCAATAGGGCGGCGGATATGATCGCGCGCCAAGTGCGTCATCCCAAATTCCTTGAGGATTTTGTTTATTCTATTATGAATGATGAAAACCAGGCCCGAGATATCCCAGGTCGTCTCGACGAATTCCAAGAACTGTTAGTCGCTGCCGACATGAAAGCTTCTGAAGAAGATGACGAAGATCTTGAAGCAGAAGAAGCAGAGTTGCAGCAGGCAAGCTAAGTAGTTGTTTTCACACCCGTCTCACCGCAAATGCATCATCTGGCGGTAGCTGAGCGCTTCGGCGATATGGGTGCGAGCGATGGTATCGGCACCGGCAAGGTCAGCCAGGGTCCGGGCCACGCGTAAGACCCGGTGATAGCCACGGGCGGTGAGCCGCATCGCATCGACCGCCTCGGTAAGCAATCTGCGCCCATCTTCGTCCGGCGTTGCGGCCGCCTCAAGAACATGACCGTCTGCTTCCGCATTGGTGCGGATAGTTTTGCCCTCGCTGAGTTTTTCATAGCGCTCACGTTGGATTGCACGCGCCGCTTCGACCCGTGCGGCTACTTCAGTTGTTCCCTCCGTAGGCGGAGGAAGAGAAAGGTCCGACGCCCCAACCGGGGGCACTTCAATATGAAGATCAATACGGTCCATCAACGGTCCTGAGATCTTCATCTGATATTCTTGGCCGCATTTGGGTACCCGCGAACAGGCTTGCGAGGGATCGCCTAAATAGCCACAGCGGCAGGGGTTCATGGCGGCAATCAGCTGGACCCGCGATGGGTAGGTAACATGAGCATTTGCCCGCGCCACAACAGTCTCGCCGGTTTCCAACGGCTGGCGCAAGGAATCGAGGACCTGGCGCGAAAACTCTGGTAACTCATCGAGAAACAAAACGCCCATATGGGCTAGGGACACTTCGCCCGGTTTGGCTTTTTGTCCGCCTCCAACCATGGCCGCCATGCTGGCTGAATGATGCGGCGCACGAAACGGACGCTTCCGGCGAATGGCGCCATCGGGGAGGCCTCCAGCCACGCTCGCAATCATGCTGACTTCCAAGGCTTCCTGCGGGTCCAGTGGCGGTAGAATCCCCGGCAAACGCGCGGCTAACATGGACTTTCCGGCACCTGGCGGGCCAACCATGAGCAGGTTATGGCCGCCCGCAGCGGCGATTTCGAGAGCTCGTTTCGCGCTCTCTTGACCCTTGATTTCGCTCAAGTCAGGCAGGATGTCGTCGGTGATCGCTTGCGGTGGTTCCGGTGGGTTCAGAACCTGATGGCCTTTAAGGTGATTAATCAGGGCAAGGAGGGATTTTGGCGCCAGCACTTGAACGCCGGCCCAGTGCGCTTCTGGCCCGCATTGAAAAGGACAGATGAGGCCACGGTCTTGGGCTGCAGCGGCCATGCCCGCATTGAGCACGCCCGCAACCGGCGCCACGCGCCCATCGAGCGCAAGCTCACCGACCGCCACATAGCTATCGGCTAAGTCGGGGGCGACCACCCCCATCGCTACGAGCAACCCAAGTGCGATGGGCAGATCATAATGGCTGCCTTCTTTTGGCAGGTCAGCCGGCGCCAGATTGACGGTAATGCGCTGGGCGGGCAGCGCCAGCCCGATAGCCGCAAAAGCTGAGCGCACTCGTTCGCGGCTTTCCCCCACCGCTTTGTCGGGCAGGCCAACAACGGTGAATGTCGGTAAACCAGCGCCGATCTGCACTTGAACGTCAACCGCACGCGCCTCAATGCCAACAAAGGCAACGGTTTGAACGCGGGCTGTTTTCATCTTTGGCTGCTCCTCTAGGCTGTGATCTCAGCCATGCTAGCCCTTAACGGGTAGCCTCTTTCCAACACCCGTTCAAGCATGGCGGTAAAGCCAGCCACTCAAGGGATATCAATCTGCCAAACTTTTGGTGTAAGCTCACGCCTAGGTGTTGTCTGCTCTAGGGTTTGTTTGCGTGAAATCTCTCCTCCTACCTCCCAATCTTCTCCTGATTGGCCTTGTCCTCGGTCTTGCTCTGTATCGCATGAAGCCCTTATGGGGTCGCACCGCGCTTATCATAAGCACAGCGGGCCTTTGGCTGTTAAGCATGCCTATTGTTGCGACCTACCTTCATTACGCCGCTGACGGGGACATTACCTCTTTTCGATCACCGCAGGATGCGCGCGTCATCGTTATCTTGTCGGCAGGATTATTGGTCGACCCTCCTGAAACAAACGATGCCGCAGCAGTGGATGCGCTGTCGCTTGAGCGGTTACGCTACGGCGCAGCATTGCACCGGCAAACTGGCCTGCCGATCCTGGTCACGGGAGGGCCGTGGGGCGCTCAGAAGTTTGTCATTGCCGATTACATGGCCTCCAGCCTGATCAAAGACTTTGGTGTCACCGCGAAATGGCGCGAACGACGGGCTCAAAACACCGCCCAGAACGCCCTTTATTCAGCGAAAATGCTGCGCAGCATAAAAGTCGACAAGATCGTCCTTGTGACCCATGCCTGGCACATGCCGCGGGCAAAACTGGCTTTTGAAAATGCCGGTATTGAAGTCATACCGGCACCAACCGCCTATTACGGCTCGTCGAGCTTTTCGATCGGCGCCCTTGCCCCCAGTCCCTCGGCTTTGCGTATGAGCTATTTCGCCATCCATGAACTGGTGGGAACTCAGTATTATCGCTTGCGCCTCTAACCTGATTTTGCATTTTATGCTGCGCTTCAAAAGCGCAGCATTTTTGTCTTGTATCTGTGCTTTCAGAGTAAGATCATGACATCAAACAAGCCCCATTGGCACTGATGCGGCTTCAATAATAGTCTATCCGGGGAAGAAACAATGGTTGCAAACCGCGAGATTCCAAGCAATTGGGAGGTGACGCGCTTAACCGGCGCTTTGGGAGCGGAGGTTCGAGGACCCGATCTCACCTCGGCCTCAGAGCAAGATGCGGAAGCTTTCAAGCAATTGCTGTGCGAACACATGGTGTTGTTTTTTCCAGATCAAAACATCACACCGGAACAGCACATCGCTTTGGGGCGCCACTTTGGCAAGCTTGAAGGCCACCCCCATTTGAAAAACCCGTTCACCAATGGCTATCCAGAATTGTTTGAACTGGCGGCGTCACATGGCGGCGTTGCCGATGAATGGCATACCGATATCACGTTTCAACCCGAGCCCGCCTTGATGTCGATCTTGCACATGGTGCGCTGTCCTGAAACCGGTGGCGATACCATGTGGACAAATCTCTGCGCTGCCTTTGATGAATTGTCGGACCCTGTTCGTGAATTGTGTGAGGGCCTGTCAGCATTACACGATGCGGCGCCTCACAATCATCCAGAACGGATGACCGTTCATCCGGTGGTGCGCGTTCACCCCGAAACCGGTCGCAAAGCGCTCTACGTCAATGAGCATTTCACCCGTCGTCTGATCGAAATGAACGCCACCGAGAGCGAAAGTTTTCTCAAATATCTCACCAATTGGGTGACCAATCCACGCTTTACCGTCCGCTATCGCTGGAGCGAAGGCACCATCGCCATGTGGGACAATCGCTGCACCCAGCACTTTGTTTTAAACGATTTCGACGGCGAACGCGTCATCCAACGGGTCACTATTATGGGCGACAAGCCCGAAGGGCCCGGCCCGCGGTGGCAGCCCTGGGTCAGGCCGGGACGCCTTTCCGCCACCAGCCGCCATGACCGACAATTACATGATTATCTGACCCGCCAGGGGCAATTGGCGGAAGCCGGAGAGTAGAGAACAACGCGCGGCAGGAGTTCTGTCCGTTCATTGATCCGATGGTAGGCCGTCATGCCAACCGAACAATTTCTTCGGCTTGCTCTGGAGACGTTTTCATAAGCTCTTGTAATTGTCCCGTGAGGCCCACCGGAACTTCATATTGATCAGCATCCATCGCGTTGAGCAAGGCGGTGGCAATTTCCGCCGGACCTAATTTTTCGCCAACGATTTGAGCGGTCATGTCAGTATCGACCGTCGATGGTAGTACTTCAAAAACGCGGACGTTTGATCCGTCGAGATTCCACCTCAATGTTTTGGAAAAGAAACGGAACCCAGCTTTGCTTGCGCAATAGGACGGAGCACTTTCTTTTGGTGTAAGGGCCAATATCGACGTCATATTAACGACAGCCGCCTCTGCATCGCTGCGCAGTAGCAGCGGAAGAAGAGATGTGGTCAGCCGCACCGGGGCGAGAAGGTTTGTTTCAACTTCTGCAGTGAAAAGTTCAGCGGCGTCGGCATTGTCGACAAGGTTATAGTTGAACTGAATACCGGCATTATTGATGAGTAGAGAGAGATGGCCGACTTCGTTTTCGACAAATGAAACAAGACGGTCAATGTCGTCGTGTACATTCAAGTCGGCTGAAATGGTCCACGCATTTGGAACCTCATCGCAGATTTCAGCAAGGCGGGAGGCATCTCGGCCGACGGCGATGATCCTATTGTCTCTTTGTCCAAAGGTTCGAGCAAGTTCACGCCCAATGCCGCGGGTGGCGCCCGTGATGAGGATGGTGTGGCCGGAAGTTTTCATGGCGTTTGGTCTCGTTTGCTGGAGTGCCTAGAGGCAAGACTCTCGTGAGATATGGGTTGCAGATAGTTGTAAACAGGCCTCGGCTAGTTTCAACATATTGGATCAGACCTCAACTACCTGGCTGGTAAGAGATATCGGTTTTGCGTAGGCGCTTCGGTTCTGGGCATGGCGAGAATATATCCGCACACTCACGTATTTACGTGCGAAGTAATTGTAATCCTGTCCAATCGCCGCGAGTTTAGGGATGAAATGAGCAGCCAGCATTGTTTGCATATCTAGCCGACAGAGACTGGAAACCGCCCATTGGGGAAAAAGAAATAGGAAAGTGCGAATGGCCTACCAAGATCTTGGACGTGTATCGGAACTAAATCGTTTTCCAGTTAAGTCCTTACGGGGAGAATCCATCGATAGTATAGAAATCACAACACAAGGCTTCGCGGGCGATCGCTTATGGGCATTTCGCGATGAGGCCAAAGGTGAAATAGCGAGCGCGAAACACAATCCAGCCTTGTTGCAGGTCTCGGCGGCGCTTGAATGGGACGGAGAAAACCCTCGCGCTAAGTTGAATTTGCCTGATGGCCGATCGATTTACACGACGGACGAAGACTGCGCTGATCATATCTCCGAGCATTTAGGCAAGCCGGTATCCTTGCATGGGCTCAGGCCCGCAAGCCAGTCAGAACACTACGCGCGCGCACCGGTACCGCCGGAAGAGTTTGAACAATATGCTCGCGAATTCTTTGCGCTCAAGGACGACGAACCCTTGCCCGACCTTTCGGCCTTGCCGCCTGAGGCTATGTTTTACACCAGCTTCCCAGGCACCTATTTTGATGTCACGCCTCTCCACATCATTCTTGCGTCGGAACTTGAGATATTACGAGAGGAGCTGCCAGACATTGAGATCTCGACACTCCGATTTCGACCAAACATAGTGATAGACGATCTTGCGACCCCGGCCACGTCGGATGAACTCTTAGGAACAAAGCTCCAAATTGGTGCCGTCGAGATCAATGTCGAAATGGGCACACCACGATGCGCCATGACCACACATCCACAAGCTCACCTGCTCATGGCATCCGAGCTCATGAGAAAACTCGTTTTGGAGTGGAAACATAGTTTTGGCGTTTACGCTGAAATAGGAAAAGGAGGCAAGATTAATGTCGGCGATTCCGTGAGAAGAATCGTCTGACCTTCCCCCCGTACCATTTAGCATCAAAGCTTTTGCAATCTATGCCGCTTCAGCGAGCGCCACAATCCAATAGGCCGTAATGAGCAATTGAACCGTATAGAATGTAACACGGAAATATACCGCAAGAACAGATGCCGAAACCAAGTGAACGCTGCCTTGCGCTATCCGAGCAATTAACACCCATATTGCCAGTGGCGACAAAATAGCCGACTTCTCCAGCAGAAGAGCAAGCACGGGGATAGCCATCAACAGCGCCAGATTTTCATAATTATTTGCGTGAACGCGAACCAGCCGCTGTCGAAATCCTGTGACATCACTACCGTCTGGGGCGAAACCATTTGCTGGCGCTCCGGCAAAGAGAACCCGGAACGAGCGCTCCGAGACGAGTAACAAGGTGATAAACAAGGCCCAAGAAACAAGGCCAATAATCAGCGTGACAGTCGGGTCCATTTGATCCTCCTCCTATTTTTCCAGCGCATCGCGCATACCGCGCCAATCTACGGATGCCACCCAATCCTTCATGCGCGTAATCTCGGGATTGTAGCACCGCAACGCTCCAATATCCGCCGCCCATCCGCCTGTTGCGCTTTGATTATTCCAGCGCAACTGATTGTAGGTTGGCTGTCCGATGCCAAAATGCCCCGTGGTTCGAGACCATTCAACAAAATGTGTGATCATCCAAAGCAGAGGGGTCGACATGCGCCGATAGACAACCGGGCGATTGATTTCCTCCCCAATGGATTTAGCAAATTCCTCCATATGGAAAAAATCGCTCGCGAGTTCCATCACTTTGTAAAGAAACTCGTCGCGATTTCCGAAGGCAAGCGCAACAAACACGCCGACATCCGAAAGCGAGACCATTTGAAAGTCCTTGCCGCCAACAATGGGCGTGTAGAGAACACCTTTATCGACGATCCGTCTTAGGAATCGTGGTGTGATGAAATTTTCGTAGAATGTGACCGGCCTGAATATGGTATAGGGCAAACCGATATTCGCGAGATATCTTTCGATAATGGCCTTGCTGTCGAGATGCGTGATGTTCATGCCATCAACACGGCCAACGCCACCGGCAGAACTGTACACAAAGTGCTCAACACCAGCCGCGAGGGCGGCATCGGCCACTGTTTTCCCTTGCTGGATTTCTTTATCAAAGCCGTGCATCCAATAATTTTGCACGCTATATACACCGTATACGCCCTTAGCGGCGGTAAAAACGGAATCAGCATTGTCAAGATCGCCACAAACAACTTCAGCACCAAGACTTGCGAGTGTTTTTGCCGCGGGCTGAGCGGGATCTCGCGTCATCGCTCGAACCTTCCAGCCATGGGCGAGAAGTTTTCGCGCCACCTCATGACCCTGGCGACCGGTCGCCCCTGTGACAAGTATTGTGCGGCCATCGCCATGTCCGAACGACAGTCCGTTTGACGTATTTTGGTTTGAATGCATGTTTCATCCTCACTCGATCAGCCCTGGTAGCCTGCCATCGAGGATCATTCAATTACCTGAGAGGGAAGGGAGAAAGTGATCTCAAGCGTCGCAAACGGTCCTCACCGAATTTGCGTGATCAAGGCTTCGTCAACGCAACGCCAAGTATCTTCGGTTCCGGGGGTCGACGACCCGAGTGTTTCAGGAAGATAGTCTTCAATTGCGCGTTTAAACGAGTGGCGCCCGCGCATGGCACCCAACCATTTTGCCAGTGCTGGTCGTATCTGGGGTGCGATCATGCGGCCAATGCCCAAATGTTCCAAGCGCTGCACATAAGGCAGAACTGTCAGGTCTGCGAGACTGACATTAGCAGAAGCCAAGAACGGGTTTTTCGAAAGGGTCACTTCCATATCATCAAGCAATGTTTCGTGGGCGCGCACCGTTTCGCCAAATTCCTTTGCGTCCATACCCTTTTCAATAACCACCCGGCGCAGCCATCGATCGCGCGCATTCGGCATGGCATTAATATAAGCTTCTCGTTCTTCCATTGAGAGCCGCAGCAAGGATTTTCGTCCGCCGATGACATAGCTTAAGAACCCATTGGCAGGATGGACCACTTCATCAATTTTCTTCACCCAACACCTCATGCGATGCCGTTCGAGCGCGTCATCCGGGACAAGCGCTGTTCCTGCAAATGTTTCATCAATGAATTCGAGGGTCGCAGACACTTCTGTTAGTCTGATATCACTAATAATCAGTGTAGGAACAAATCCCTTTGGGTTGATTTGGCGGTAGACCTCTGAATGCTGTTCACCTTTCAGGAGATCGACGAAGCGGTCTTCCCAGGTCAGTCCTTTTTCAGCAAGAGCCAAACGCACTTTCTGCGAAGATCCGGACATAGCATAATTATAAAGGATCAAAGACATGGGTTTCTCCCAATTTGTATACATTGAGCGCGCGCAGCTCGGTGATTTAGTTTGTTGTGATGCTTTCCGTTAGTTTGCACGACCTAATTTGGACGCTTTAGCGGCCACCGCCGCCGGTGTCCCGAGGACATAACGCGCGCCCGCAAACCAACGCATGACATCAACGACATCCAAAACGACACAAATTAACGTCGACCAGAACACGACCTGAAGCCAGGAAAAGTAGGCTAGATCGTCGCCGGCTGATATCGCGGGTCCGAGCGCATCGGTGAACAATCTCAAGCCTAAATAGATCAGAAAAACAGCCCACGGAAGGTGGATAAGCCCTGAAAGACGGGTCAACCCGCGTTGGCGAGTGATCATGATGAAGACCAAGGGGCCAACGGCGAAATAAGACAGAAGCGCCCAGAAAGCCTCAGGTCGCGCAAGATAGAAAAAGCCAACCCAATAGAGGATATTCAGGTACCAAAGCCATATCATGACCGGCGTTTTGATCGACTGCCAAGACCGAAAAGCGGCGATACGTGTGGGTATAGAAGGGTCGAAACGACCAGACAATTGAGTGTTCATGCTTTCTCTTCCCTTTAAAAGCGGCAGGGTCAGAACACTCTTGTGGGTTTCTTCTTGAGAAACAATTATCTGTGAGGTAATTGTTTTAAGGCGCTATCGGATGGAAGAATAGATAAACGGCGTTAAGAAAGATATTGTGTTCTAATTAATCTGTACACGTCTTTCTATCGCATCCCAAATGAGTGCCGCGATATCTGCGCCACCAAACTTTTTGATCTCTTGGATCCCGGTGGGCGAGGTTACATTGATCTCGGTTAGATAATTCCCGATGACGTCAATACCGACAAAAATCAGACCGCGATCGCGCAAAGTGGGTCCGATAGCCGTGCAGATTTCAAGATCGCGCGCGCTCAAATCAATGGCCTCAGCTTTGCCACCAACATGAAGGTTTGAGCGGGTTTCGCCTTCCGCCGGGCGGCGATTGAGCGCGCCCACGGGCTCGCCATCGACCAAAATAATCCGCTTATCGCCGTCGCGCACCGCTGGCAGATAAGCCTGCGCAATCACCGGCTCGCGGTACATCTCGGTGAACAATTCCATCAGCGCATTGAAGTTTTGATCGTCCCGCTTCAAGCGAAACACACCCGCGCCGCCATTGCCGTAGAGAGGCTTCAAGATGATATCGTTGTGGGTCTCGCGAAAGGCTTTGATCGCATCAATATCGGCGCTGATTAAAGTCGGCGGCATCAACCCATCAAAATGGGTGACCAGTAATTTCTCCGGCGCATTGCGCACGTGGAAAGGATCGTTCACGACCAATGTTTCGGGATGAATGTGCTCAAGAATATGGGTCGCCGTGATGTAAGCCATGTCGAAAGGTGGATCTTGACGCATGAGCACCACATCCATGTCGGCCAAGTCGATCACCCGTTCCGGCCCCATGGTGACGTGATGGCCTTTTTCTGGCCGCACGATTATGGGGTGAGCCCGCGCTGTGACCAGACCATCCTGAAAGCTCAAATTTTGGGTCAAGTAATAGTAGAGTTCGTGACCGCGGATTTGTGCTTCAAGCGCCAGGGCGAAGGTCGAATCTGCCTCAATATCAACCGCGCTGATCGGATCCATTTGAATGGCGATGGTTAAAGGCATGGCCTTACTTTCTGCATCAAATTCTACACCGTGAACAGGCGTTGTTCAGGATCAACCTACCGGGCCCAGCGGAAGGCTGTCGATGACAATCGTGAGGCTCTGTGATGGAAATGGCGTCCTTGCTCAGCCGGCGCGCGCAGGATCATCAGCCAACATAACATGGCTCACAACACGTATGACGCCCCGAATCTGGCTAGCGTGACTAGCGACCAGGTCTAGCTCAGGTTTGCTCCGACCGATCCCGAAGAGATAGACCGTACCTGCCACCGTCTCAATATGGTAGTTGATCTGCCGCACTTCAGGGTCGCTCACCAACTGGGTGCGCAATTGCGACGTAATCCAAACGTCGTTGGGATAGCTCGGCCACCGGGCAAGCGGGCTGACTTGAAGCTCGTTGATGACGCTTTTCACACCCTTGGAATCACGGGTGATTTGGCCGGCGCGCGCCTTGGCTTCCTCGGTCGGTACGACGCCAACCAACAAAACACGTTGTTCAACGACTTCGATGTCGGTCCGTCGAAACAGACCAGGATCTTGTTCTAGAAGACGGGCCTTGACGTTAATCTGCACGGTGGCATCGTCAATGGCATCGCCGGCGGAGCGTTCTTGAGAGACAACGGCTGCCGTCGTACCGACGCCCGTGATGATCAATGCCGGGGTGCATCCACTGACAGCAATGGTGCCTGCCACCAGAAGAGAGAGGGGTAAAATTCGCGCGTGCATGGGGTACTCCGTAGTGGGGTGATTCGTCCGGACTGGGCAGGTTTATACCACATTTCGGCGCTAAACGCGCCACGCATCCCGTATGTGGATGATTGTTAAGGTTCCCGTGAAAGCCATCACATCAAAACGACGGAGAAATGTTTCATAACCCGGATGGCGTTGAATGAAGCTTTCGCTGGCGCGCGCAATCCTTTGTTGCTGCCGCATCGAGACAGCCTCGACGGCTTGGCGCGTTTCGGGTCGAGCTTTGACTTCGACAAAAACAATAATACCGCGACGTTTGGCAACGAGATCGATCTCGCCAACCGGCGTTCGAAAGCGCTGCGCGAGGATGCGGTAACCCTTCAAGCGAAGAAACCAGGCACACAAGGTCTCAGCCCACAGGCCGCGCTTATAGGCTTTTTTTCGAGCGGGGCTTTTGGTCATTTCAGTCAGAGCTTTTCTTTAAAACCAGTGCCCGGTCGTAGACGCTTTTTCGCGCCACACCTGTGGTGCTGGCGACCAGATGGACGGCATCTTTAACACTGAGATTTTGAAGCTGCTCATGCAGCAGGGCATCTATTTCTTCGGTATCTAAGGCTGGTTTTTCGAGCGGGAGGCCAACCACAATAACAATCTCACCCTTGACCTTTTCGGATCCGTATCGATCCGCAAGTGCCGCGAGATCGGCCACAACAATTTCCTCAAATCGCTTGGTCAGCTCCCGGCAAACCGAGGCCGAACGCCCGGGCCACAAGTCGGCCATGTCAGCCAAGGTATCGCCCAAGCGGTGAGGCGATTCAAATATGACCAGGGAAGAAGGTACCGCATCGAGCGCTTGCAAAGCGCTTTGTCTTTGCCCTCGTTTGGGCGGTAGAAATCCGGCAAAAAAGAATTGATCGCAAGGCTGACCTGAAAGAGCAACGGCCGCCATAACCGCACTGGCGCCCGGAACAACCGTCACAGCAATATCGTTCTCACGCGCATCATCGACCAAGCGATATCCCGGGTCTGAAATGAGTGGCATGCCAGCATCACTGATCAGGCAAACACTGGCCCCAGCCGCGAGTTGCTTGACGATCGCGGGTCTCACTTTAGCCGCATTATGATCATGGTATGGCGAGAGTTTCGTATCTATTTTGTGGATCGCAAGGAGCTTAGAGGTGACGCGTGTGTCCTCACATAAAACGATATCGGCTTGGCGCAACACATGGAGCGCCCGTAAGGTGATATCTTGGGCGTTGCCAATGGGCGTTGCGGTGAGATAAAGGCCAGGCGAAAGCGCATCTCGAGAGATGTTAGGTTTTTCTTGATATTCTTGAGGCGTCATAGACTGGTTTTCCGTTGTTCGCCATGCGCGAGGCCGATACGGTGAGAACATTGAACTGTCTAGCGCAGTTTAACGAGCAAATGGTAGGGAAAGAAATCATTGAAGGGTTCCGAGGAATCTGGGGGAGTGCAGTGTTGTTGAGACAGTTTCTGAGTGTGGCATGGCTTCGGGCAATTGCTCTAACAGGCACATTGGCAATTCTGCTTGTTGCTTGTGCTGAAAGCGGAGGCCCAAGCGGCCCTGGCGATCCCCGACAACGCGCCTCTGACCGCCGTGGGTCTGATCGTGATCTTCCCGCACCTGTCGCGCTTGGTGACGGGCATTCCATTCTTCACATGGAAGGCAAAAAAGAGCCGGTGCGCATTGGGCTCTTGCTCCCTCTGACCCATAACCAACAAGACGTCCAGCGGGTGGGCACTGCTCTTTTAAATGCCGCTCAACTGGCCTTATTTGAGATCGGAAATGGATCGGTTCTGTTGATCCCCAAAGACACGCATGGCACCCCACAAGGCGCTGAAGAGGCCGCACGGGCGGCCATTTCTGAGGGTGCAGAAGTTCTCATTGGCCCATTATTTTCATCGTCTGTCCGCCGGGCTGGTGCGGTAGCCCGGGCCAGCAATGTCCCGATGATCGCTTTTTCAACGGACCGCACGGTGGCGGGAGACGGGGTTTATTTGCTGAGCTTTCTGCCCGAGCAAGAAGTAAAACGCATCACCGACTTTGCAATGAGTGAGGGTTATTTTGCCTTTGCCGCCCTTGTCCCGATGAGCGCCTATGGTGACCGGGTGCGCCGTTCGTTTGAGCATCGCGTCTCTCAAAATGGCGGTGTGGTGACGGTCATGGAAAATTACCCGCGCATTGCCGAAGAGATGTTTGCACCCGCAAAAACGGTTGCGGAATATGATCGCCGCCAACGCGCTTTGAAAAGCAAACGAGATGACGCCTTTGAGGATCAAGAAGGGCTTACGCCTGGTGACAATGACGATACCGAGACCAGCATGGTATTCGACCCCAATACGGGTGAAGTGCTGACCGCTGAGGAAGCCCGCGCACGGGGTGTCGTTACCGGTCAACAAACCTGGGGCGGTGTTTCTTACCAGGCGGTTTTGCTGCCTGAAGGGGGCACATTATTGCGCTCGTTGGCGCCGCTTCTGCCCTATTTCGATGTTGACCCACGTGAAGTGAAATTCCTGGGCACCGGCCTTTGGGATGACCCCACTTTGGGCAAAGAGCCGTCCCTCGTGGGTGGTTGGTACGCCGCCCCTGCTCCTAAGCTTCGCGCCGCTTTTGCGCAGCGCTATGAGAGCGCCTTTGGCGAAAGCGCGCCGCGCATCGCCAGCATTGCCTTTGATGCGACCGCGTTGGCCAGTGCCCTAGCGCGTTTGCCTAAGAGAGACCGGTTCGCCTCCGAAACGCTTAGCAACCCCAATGGCTTTTCAGGGATCGATGGCATCTTTCGCTTTTTGCCGGATGGCAGTGCCGAGCGTGGGCTGGCCATCCTCCAGGTTCAAAAAGACGGGGTTGAGGTCATCAGCCCGGCGCCGACAACGTTTCAAAAGATCGAGCCTTTGATTGATAGCTATCCACCGGCCGTTCCCGGCGGCGATGATAGTGCCGACCTTCCAGAATACGGGTCCTAGAGGGCAGCGCGGACAGACGGTATTTAACTGCGCATTCTCTACTATGGTGAATTGAGAGTTAACCTTATCGATGATGCTCGGTACGAGTACTCCTCCGTATCCTGACAGGTTTCGACGTTTGGAGTTTTTGTGCTGGTTGATAAAAATCATTCCTGCGGGCAATTAAAGTCAGAGGCATAGGTAGAACAGCTACCTGAGCGGCTGGTCATTGGATTGAGGCGGGTATTCCCCAGAAAACTACTCAAAGAAGAATCAAAAGCTTATGTTTTCCCGCTATAGGCTACAAAATGTTGAATCTTTAATCAAAAAATGTCGCTTTATGCTTTCAAGGCGCTCCTATTAGCGTTTTGGAAAGGACAAATCGTTTTACAATCAAAGCTCACAAGGCAGAAAACAGGCCGGGCTGAGGTTTGTATGTTGTTGAAGCCGAAAAGTAGAGAAAATAGGCAATCCCAGAGGCTTAGAGCTTTGCGGTCGGGGCGGATTTTCTATGAAGGCGATCTCGTAACAGTGGAATGTGTGGTGCGCGATCTATCAGAAGGCGGCGCAAGGCTGAAATGCAAGTCTTGGTTTAACAGCCCCAAATACATCAAATTGGTTTTAGGTGATGGCGAACTCGCCGAAGAGCCCATCGAATGCGAGGTTGTTTGGCAAGATTATTTGCAAATGGGCGTGCGATTTCTCGAGCAACGTAAAAAACGTACCTCACTCCATTCATAAATCAAAAACCAGTGCCGGATTTAGGATGCCAATTTTGTCCTTCGGTTCCACGGCATGATGCCCAAAAGACGGGCCATTCCACACGTGCCGCTGACCCCGGCAAAAACCAGTCCTGCCCCGACGAATGCGCTGATGAGGGCCCATTCCACCCCAAAAACAAACGCCATCAGGGCGCCAAACAAAACCAGTGAGCCCGCCGTGATTTGCACCTGGCGGTTCATTTCAAGCGGTTGCTTTTGATCAATTTCGGTTTCAAATCTTGCCGCTTTCCAAGCATCGATGCCGCCTTCTAAAATCGTGAATTTTCCATCGGTACATTGTGACAGCAGACTTTTCGCCTGCGCCGTCCGGGTGCCGCCCTTGCAATGAAAGATTATTTGTTTGCCGCTTTTCGGCAGTTTTGAGGGCTCCAGGTCATCTAATGAGACATGAACAGCGCCGGGGATGTGTTCGCGCGCATATTCATCCTGGCCTCTAATATCGATCAACACGGCCTCACCGACGGCGAGGCTTTGTTTGGCCTGTTGTGGGTTATAAGTTTGTTTCGGTTCCAAAACATTTCTCCTTCTTGTTAAGCGGGTTGCGGGCAGTAAAGATCGTGAAGCACTTCAATGACATGCTTTGGACCGGCATCCGCCAAGCGATAAAAGATGGCTTGCCCTTCTCGCCGCGTCTGGGCAAACCCGTCTTCCCGCAATTTGGCCAAGTGCTGCGATAATGCCGATTGAGACAAGCCGGTGAGCTGTTCAAGGTCGCCAACACTGCGCTCGCCTTCTAGCAGCGCACAAAGCACCATCAGACGCCCCTCGTGTGCCAGTGCTTTCATGAGCTTGACGGCACTTTCCGCACCCTCTCTCATCAGCTCAGGATTGATACCCATATTTTCTCCAAATACATACATTAGCTATTGCTAATTTAGAGATTACTAATATATAGTCAAGAAGAAACATCGCAAGGACGCAAAAAATGGCAACACCACTCGTTCAAAGTTTTTACCATGCTGACACTGACACCATTACTCATGTCGTCTACGACAAGCCGGGTGGCAAGGCAGCCATCATCGACGCCGTCCTCGACTATGACCCCAACGCGGGTCGAACCTCGACAGAGTCAGCGGACATTCTCATCGCTTTTCTATTCGAACACCGCCTTGACCCGGCCTATATCTTGGAAACCCACGTTCATGCCGACCATCTCTCTGCAGCCCATTATCTGAGAGAGCAATTAGGCGCTGCTATCGGTATCGGCGATCAGGTTGGTTCGGTCATCGACCATTGGGCCAAGGTGTTTAATATGGATCGTGAGGACCAGGCCCTGACAACGGCCTTTGATCTCATGCTGAAGGACGGTGACACGCTCCCCTTAGGAGATCTCACAATCGAAATCCTGGCAACTCCCGGCCATACCGCAACGGACATTACCTTTGTAATTGGCGACGCAGCTTTTATCGGCGATACCATGTTCATGCCGGATTACGGGACCGCCCGCACGGACTTTCCCGGCGGGAACGCTAAGGTTTTGTACCAATCGATCAAGAAAATCTTATCATTGCCCGCAGAAACGCGGTTGTTTATGTGCCACGATTATCAACCTGGTGGTCGCGATCCAGCCTGGCTGACTTCAGTGGCTGAGCAAAAAGCTCAAAATATCCATTTGTCTGAAATTCAAGGTGAAAAGGATTTTGTCACTTTGCGTGAAGGTAGAGATGCAAACCTTGCCGCACCGCGACTGATCTTACCTTCGCTCCAAGTGAATATTCGTGGAGGCGCTTTGCCTGCGCCAGAGGAAAACGGATCAACCTACATCAAGATTCCAATAAACCTGCTTTAGACCAACTCAGCAATGACATGATTTAAAACCTGCCGACCGGCCGGAGTGGCAATCAGCCTGTCTCCATCAATGTGCACGAGTTTTTGATCGGTCAGGCCTTTGATCTTTCCCGGTTCTAATGTCGATCCCGACAATTGGGCATATCGCGCCCGCGATAAGCCCTCGGTTAATCTCAGAGACATCAGCGCATATTCTGTACCCTGGTCATGGCTGAAGACCACTTCTTCCTGGGTCGCGCTTAAGGGGCATTCTTGGGTCTTTGTAAGCCATTCTTCAGGGTTTTTCAGCGCTGCCGTCGCGACGCGTGACCGCTTTGATGTGAAGCGCCCATGAGCGCCGGGGCCAATACCGACATAATCTCCCATCTGCCAATAAATCAGATTGTGCCGACATTCAGAGCCCGGTTTGGCGTGATTGGAAATTTCATATGCCGGAAGCCCGGCCTGGTCGCAAACTTCTTGTGTGGTCTCAAAAAGATCCGCACCAAGATCATCATTGGGAACACTAAAGGCGCCCTTTTCATGAAGCGCGGCAAAAGGGGTTTCCGGTTCGATTGTCAATTGATAAAGCGATAGATGATCGACACCAATCGAGATCGCCTGCTCAAGCTCAGTTTGCCATGCAGCCACACTCTGACCGGGGCGCGCATAAATGAGATCAAATGAGATCCGCTCGAATGTTTTGCGGGCCAACTCAAATGCCGCAAGTGCTTCTTCAACATTGTGGAGGCGCCCCAGAAATTTTAGGTCTTGGTCATTAAGGGCCTGTGCACCCATCGACAACCGATTAACCCCTGCGGCCCGGTAATCGGCAAAGCGCTGGGCTTCGATACTGGTCGGGTTGGCTTCGAGTGTGATCTCGATATCTGGTGAAAAAGCCCAGATTTCTGCCGCTGCATCCAGCAAACCGGCAACGGTTTTGCCGTCCATGAGGGACGGTGTCCCACCGCCAAAGAAGATCGAATTGAGCGCCCGCCCGGATAAACGAGCCCCGTAAGCCCGCATTTCGGAGATCATCGCGTTCATCCACTGGACCTGATCAACCGCGCGCCTGACATGCGAATTGAAATCGCAATAAGGGCATTTAGCGGCACAGAATGGCCAGTGAATATAAAGTCCGAAGCCAGCCTCTAAGTGGTTGTGATATTGATCAGTCATCGGATGATTTGAAGCAGGCGTCGATCATTTGCTGAAAGGCATCGGCGCGGTGGCTCATCGCATGTTTGCGGTCCGGGTCCATCTCACCAAAGGTGATTGTCTCTCCCTTGGCTTGAAAAATTGGGTCATACCCAAAACCCTTATCGCCACGAGGCGGCCAAACCAGCAACCCGTGGACCTGGCCTTCAAAAACTTCGTCATGACCGTCCGGCCAAGCCAAACAAAGCGCGCAGGTAAAATGACCGGTGCGCTCATCAGGGTCATATTCTTTGAGCGATTCCTCGACCTTTTCCATAGCGATCCGGAAGTCTTTTGTCTCGCCCGCCCAGCGCGCCGAATAGATCCCCGGCGCCCCTCTTAGGACATCGACACACAGGCCAGAATCGTCAGAAAGTGCAGGCATACCGGTGGCTTTAGCCGCCGCATGAGCTTTAAGACGGGCATTGGCGATGAAGGTGTCGCCGGTCTCCTCTGGCTCTTCCAATTTTAATTCCGCAGCCGAAACCGTCTCAACCGCATAGGGGCGCAACAAGCGTCGAATTTCCTGCACCTTGCCCTCATTGTGGCTGGCGAGCAACAACTCTTATTTATCAAAGTGACGGTGTTTGGAACTCATGTGCTAAGCAACCTTTCCCCGTCCTATGGCACGCTCAAAGAGCGTTCTTTTGCAGCACCAGCAATTCGCCGATGCCCTTTTTCGCCAGGCGCATCAATTCTTCAAAATTGGCTTCGGTAAAAGGCGCGCCTTCAGCTGTTCCTTGAATTTCAACAATCCCACCCTGCCCGGTCATGACAAAATTTGCATCCGTTTCAGCCGTGGAATCTTCGGCGTAATCAAGGTCGAGCACGCCCAAATCCCGGTAAATGCCACACGAGATTGCCGCAACCTGATCATTCAGCGGGTCTTGCTTGAGCTTACCTTGAGACATCAATCCGTTGACCGCCTGGCGTAGCGCCACCCAGGCACCGGTAATGGACGCCGTGCGTGTGCCGCCGTCGGCTTGGATGACATCGCAATCAAGCGAGATTTGCCGCTCGCCCAGTGCTTTCATATCAACGACCGCGCGCAGTGATCGCCCGATCAGGCGTTGGATTTCCTGAGTGCGGCCTGATTGTTTGCCAGCCGAGGCTTCCCGGCGCATACGCTCACCGGTCGAGCGTGGCAGCATGCCATATTCAGCCGTCACCCAGCCCTGTCCG
>JAJFIN010000376.1 GCA_021774955.1 Alphaproteobacteria bacterium
GTACGTACGCTGCCAGTGTCAATGAGTGGCGACAGGAAATCGACCAGATTGTCGATGACATTAAGCTGACCCATCCCGACCCTTTTACAAAAGTCGGTCCACTGATATTTTCCCGCCAAGCCGCAGCGCTTAAGGCAGCCATTCCAACACTCTCAGAAGAACAGCGGCTGGTCGAAACGATGCGGCTGGTTGCACTCATCGGCGACGGCCACACGCAGCTGGAGCCCGACAGTCCGGTATTCGACTCTTGGTATCCGTTCCGGCTTTATCAATTCGAAGACGGATATTTCATTACCGGTGCGCATACTTCCGCATCGGGTTTATCTGGTGCTCAGGTACTTGAAATTGCAGGCCGTCCCATTGAAGAGGTTGCCTCAGAGGCACGGGAGCTTGTCGGCGGAGACAATGCCTTCGACAAGAAAGAGCGTATTCACGTCCTGTCAAGCGCGGCAATTATGAAGGGTCTTGGATATGCGAAGGCCAATGGCGAATTGAAATTGAAGATAAAGCTGGCCAACGGCCAAACCAAACACCGAACCTTGCGTCCTGTGAAAAGTACGGAAGGAGCACCGCTGGCCGGCGCAACTTTTGATTGGCACTTTTTTCCTGAAATGAAAGGGCCGCCCATTGGGTCCCATGACGAATGGGTCGGTGTTTTCGGCGATTCCTACGCTGACTACCGGAAAGTTGATCTTTCCCGCCCGCCGCACCTGACCTACCGCCGCCTCTATGTCACGCGGCCTATGCCCGAACACGATGCCTATTACATCCAAGTCAATGTCGTCGGTGATGCGTCGTACGAAAACGAGGATCTTGCCGGGACGTTTAAGCGCGCCTTCAAAGAGATGCAGGCTTTTACGCCCAAACATCTCATCGTCGACTTGAGGTATAATTTCGGTGGCGACGGTAGTCGCATCCCTGGCGTGATTCATGAGTTCATCAAAAATGAAGATAATCCTCCGTGGACGAATCTATATATCCTGACAGGGAGGCGGACGTTTAGCGCAGCCATCATGGCGCTGGAGGGGTTCACCAAACACACGCGCTACACCATTGTTGGCGAACCGAGCGGAGCTGCCCTTAACCATTATGGCGATGCGGTTCCAATAAAACACCCACAAACAGGCGTGCAACTGTACGTGTCGACACTCTGGCACCAACTCAATGAATACGATCCTGGCGCATGGGTTTATGTCGATGTGCCCGCGCCGTTTACATTTAAAGACTACGCAAAGGGTCGCGACCCTGCCGTCGATGCAATAGTGAGCGGGCGAGAAATGCGTGCCATTCCCATCATCGCCCTGTCGGATGGTGGGGCTGCTGCGCGACAGACCTACAAAAAACGCTCAAACGATTTTGGCAAGTATGATTGGTGGACACCGCCTGCTTTCGAAGACATCAAGCGCGTGGGTTATGATCTGCTGGAAGATTTCGACCGCCCTCAAGATGCCGTAGAGATGTTCATGCTCTTAGCCGAGCTTTATCCCAATAAATGGAATTCTTGGGAAAGTTTGGGACGCGCGCAATTAGCGGCTGGGCTCAAAAAAGAAGGGCTTGAAAGTTTTCAATGCGCTCTCGCCATTGAACCGAACACCAACGAAGACGGCGATCTACGTAGCGCTATCGCCGAATCCGAGGCCCCTGTCGCAGCAGCGACAGGCTGTCCTGTGGCGTTGCAGGAGTAAGCAATACAACGACACAATAGGCTCCATATTATGAGGTCGCTGGCGATCTTGCTCTCCCTGCCAAGAGCAGCCCGTAAATACTTAAAATCAAAACAATGAGGGACATCAATTGATAGATCTCAACTTTGTCACCCAGCACCAGAATAGCCAGCACCATGGTAACGGCGGGGGCAGGGGCTGTAATTGAACTCGCCAATGAAATATCGATGTGGCGAACGGCATAAAACCACGCGATGAGCTCCATGTAATATACCAGGCCCATAACAAACGCGATTGACTGATAGTCAATGTTCCGCATATAGGAAAATACACTGCCGGTTCCTTCATTGAATATCAAAACAATCAGGAGGAAGATTGTTGAAACAAACACGCGAAAGAAGGTGACTTGTGCGGGCGTAATTGGGAAATTGCTCAACACTTCCTTTAGGATGACATGAGCAATGCTCCACATGAACGGAACACTCAGAGCAACGCCAAACCAGATGGAAAGCCCAGCCATCTGCGGAGTGCCGCCCGTAACGAGATAGTAGAGCGCGCCGATGAGGCCGAAGGTAAAAAACAATTCCCACACGGATTTCCTCCGATTGAGGAACAGCGTTTCCCAAAGGATAGCAAAAAGCGGGTAAGCCTGCATCGCAATCACTGCGTTCACAGCGCCGGCTTTTTCAATGGACAAAACATAGGCATAGGTGGACAGGCCGAAAATCGCACCGGTTCCTAGCACGATCAGAACCGCCCGCCGTTGCTTGCCATCAAGTAATGTCGATTGCCAAGTAAACCCACGAGACTGAACAAACTCTTTTGTGACCAGTGGCAGTGAACAGACAAGCTGCCAGAAAGACAAGAAGGTCGCGAAGCCGAGCGCCGTAAATTCACCGGGCCGGCTGTTGGAGATGATCGGCATCAGGCCCAGAATTGCCAGGCACAGAAACGAAAGACTGATGCCTCTGGCCGTGTTTGCCTGCATCTGATCAAACTCCACTCACCAATAAACGAGTACAATTTGTGTAAGGTGAGGCAGATAGCAATACAATTTAAACATTGTCCTCAGGACAATTCGGTGGTCGGTTCTGATGGGTTGAGAAGACCGTATTTTCCCTTATGTCATCTTTCCCGATATGTGGGTCTCTCTCTTGACAAATTAGGACGATTGTCCTATTTTGCTTGTAGGGCAATCGTCCTAATTTATGTGCAGCGGCAGCGAAACAGTTTAGCTGGTTGTTGCGGTGACCTCTGCTCGGGTTGTGAGTAAGCAGCTTGTCCTTCGAGACACTCGCTACGCTCGTTCCTCAGGACGACATTTCCTTTTTCATGTCACACTGAGGAGGGCACTTTAGTGCCCGTCTCGAAGTGGCCAACAACCCGAGCAGAGGTCACTCGTGAGAATGCCCGCGAATCGGCCTTGGATGATTGTTGGATAAGAAAGAATAGCCATGACCGTCAATACAACCCGCCAACACATTGTCACGGCTGCCGATGAGCTGTTCTATGCCCGAGGGTTTGAGCACACCTCGTTTGCCGATATTGCGGGTGAGGTCCAGATATCGCGCGGGAATTTCTATTATCACTTCAAAACCAAGGATGACATCCTAGAAGCTGTGATCGAGAAACGTTTGGCCGACAGAAAGGCCATGCTCGAAACGTGGGAGAGAGAAGGCGAGACCCCGGCTGATCGCCTCCGCAGCTTTATCCATATCCTGA
>JAJFIN010000377.1 GCA_021774955.1 Alphaproteobacteria bacterium
GGTCAGCTGGCTTTCTTCGATGGCGACGCCGGAACAGTCCGGGTGACTTGAAATTGGAAACCGTTGGCTTTCCGATAGAACGTTCAGATAGTTCCCACGGCGGTTTCGGAATTGTTGGGCGTGTTGTTCAAGACCTACCAAGCCAGGTGCAAAGTGAGACTGTAAAAGAAACACCTCCCGATATCGATCCGCCTGCGACTGCAAAACTTGTACGCTTGGATTCGCATCGCACCAGCCAAACAAAATCTGGGTTTGGTTCTGATATTTTGCGCGCCTTTTTTGAAACTGTCGGCATCGCCCTGATTGGCCTGCGCAAAGACGGCGCCATTGTCTTTGCTAATCGCCAGTCACAAGATCTGTTGGCCCCAGACCTAAAACCCTTGGAGGGACAAGCGCTCCATCGGTTCTTTGATCCTGCTACGAGTGCTGCATTAGAAGCATTTTTTTACGGCCCTCAAAACGACGAATTGTCGGTAAAACTTAGCGAGGGTAAAGAGATTTCCTTGGCGCGCGAAGCCGACCAACGCGCATCTCATCTCTTGCGTATTCGCAAACTACCAGACGGTGGTCCGATTGCTTATTGTGCCTCTCTACAAGAGGGCGAATTTTGGAAAGCACGTGAGGCCAAACTCACCGCAGCAGCAAAAGCCGCCGAACATGCAAGCCAGCAGAAGTCAGAATTTATTTCCCAACTTAGCCACGAATTGCGAACACCACTCAATGCCATCCTCGGGTTTTCAGATGTGATGATGAACGGCCGATTGGGGCCGATTGGAAATCCGCAATATCACGGCTACGTGGCGGACATCTATCAAAGCGGCCAGCTCGTTTTAAAACTCGTCAACGATTTGCTTGATCTATCCAAAATAGAATCCGGAACGCTTGAACTTCACCAAGAAAGACTATCATTGCAGCCAGTGGTGGATTCTTGTCTTTCATTGGTTTCCGAACATGCAAGTCGGAACTCAATCGAATTATCGACCGATATTTCTGATGACGTTCCTGAGGTTATCGCCGACGAGCGTAGTGTTCAGCAAATATTGCTCAACTTATTGACCAACGCAATTAAGTTCACACCCTCAGGCGGTGAGGTTAAAGTGACAGCTAGCCTCACGAGAGACAATCGAATCAAGATTTCGGTTTCGGATACGGGTATTGGTATGTCACCCAAACAGATCGATTTGGCCTTGCAACCTTTTCATCAAATCACTGGCGCGACCCAGCATGGCGATAAAGGAACCGGGCTTGGTTTACCGCTGGCGAAAGCTCTGGCAGAAGCAAACCACGCAGGTTTTGAAATCGAGAGCGAACCGGAACAAGGCACTTCGATCAATGTGACCTTCACGCCTGCGCAAATTGTAGCGGAATAAACATGTCCGTCCTTATTCTCGCCGTATAGTTTGGCCAGATAAAGCTCAAGTTTTGTTGCGTATTTTATCACTTCAACAATCAAACTAGGCTGGCAGAAATTAAGCCAAACGGAAGATAATCATGCGAAAGATTTCTATCATTATCGGTGTACTTGTCGTTGCCGTGCTTGGTGCACTTGTTGTCATCACATCCTTTATTTCATCTGATCTCGTTAAGAGCCGCCTTACTCAGGCGGTGAAAGAATCCACAGGACGCGATCTGAATATTCAAGGTGAATTTGAAGTCAATTTCTTTCCTAAAATCTCCCTCAGCGCTGAAGGGGCAACATTGTCTAACCGCGCCGATGGTGTCGCTGAGCACATGGTAGAGATCGAGAAGCTGAAACTGGGGTTGGCTGTCCTACCTCTGTTACGACGCGACATCCGCTTGACGGAATTCATCTTAGAAAATCCCGTGATTAATCTCGAAGTTGATGGAAAAAATCAATCGAATTGGGATTTTGTCCTGACTATGGACGAGCAAACATCCAGTAGCGAACCAATCGACGAAACCGTGCAGGAAAGTAGTAGCATTTCAAATCTCTCTCTCGGTGATGTTCGCATTGTCAATGGGTCTGTGTCGTACCTAAATAAATCCACACCAGCTCAATACGATGTTAGCAGTGTAAATATGACGGTTTCGCTACCCGATTTGGGAAGTGAATTTAACGCTAAAGGATCGCTCGTCTACAATGGGGAGAAACTCGACTTAGATATCGCGCTGGAAAACCCCAGCGCATTGGCTGATGGTGGTCAATCACCATTGTCTTTAGCACTATCGTCCAAACTCGTTGATCTGGGTGTCGCCGGCTCGATATCAAACACAAGTCCGCTGAAGCTGAAGGGTAAGTCTAGTTTAGACGTCCCGTCCATGCGCAAACTTGCCTCATGGCTTGACCAAGACTTACCAAGCCAGAAAGGTTTTGGCCCGCTTTCTATCTCTGGAAATTTAGACGTTAATGGGCAAGTTTATGCGTTCAAAAACGCGAATATCCAATTCGATAAGATGAAGGGCACCGGCGCTCTTTCTTTCAACACGACAAGCGCCTTGCCACATGTCAGTGCCACTCTCGATTTGGATAAACTCGATCTGCGCCCTTATATGAGCGAAGCAAACGGCGAAAGCGAAGCACAGCCGAATTCCTCTAGTGAGATTGCACCGTGGTCCAGCACTAAAATCGACTTTTCGCCGCTCAAAAGCTTCAATGCAGATTTCAATTTCTCAACCAAGAAGTTCTACTATCAACGGTTCGAGGTTGATCAAAGTGTCCTGATAGTTTCATTGAAGAACGGTTCCCTTGTCGCAAATCTTTCTGACCTGAACCTCTATAAAGGCAAGGGATCAGCGAAGATCACACTGAATACGTCAAGATCTATCCCTCAACTAACCAGCACTTTTGATCTCACGGGTATTGATTCAGGACCGTTGATTGTTGCTGCGACCGCCCGTGAATTGTTCACAGGCACGGGTGACATGGGTTTCACCCTCAGCTCCACGGGGCGTAGTCAAGCTGAGCTGATGAAAAATCTATCAGGTAATGGACGCTTGTTATTGAATGATGGGGAAGTTGTTGGCGCCGACCTTGTCGGAATGTTGCGCCTGATCAGCGCTTTTAAGCCACAGAACCCCGCGCAGCCTGCTGCCGATGCTCAGACTACTGATGCTGTCGGATCGAAAACAGGTCAAGATCAGGTAACAAAATTTTCTCAAATGGGTGGCACGTTTACCGTTTCAAATGGCGTGCTCAACAATCAAGACTTCAAGCTTCTGAATGAAGCTCTCAGTTTGACCGGGAACGGTCGCGTTGATATTGCCGGTCAAAAAATAAAATTTCGAATGAAACCGGGTGCACGGCAGGATGACGGAGGGCTGCGTGTCAGCCTAATCATTGAGGGGCCTTGGAACGATATCAAATTCCGCCCCGATTTTGAACAAATCCTCAAAGACCAAATTCAAAAAGGCCTGGGTATCAATCCTGAAGACCCGGTCGGGTCACTGTTTGATTTACTGCTCAAAGAGACGAGAAAACCCAAAAACACTGAAACACAGTGAATTGAAGGTGGATCCATCTCGGAAACGCCCGTGAATTTAACCCTACTGAGGGATTGCCATTGAAATAAGGGGGCAAGCCCGATCTAATACGCGCAGTTGAGTTATTGAGTGGCGTATTGGGATGGCGAGCATGAGCGCAGTCGCAAATTTTGGCCGACGGCAAGTCGGCATCGCTTTGATGTTGTGCGCGATTTTTTTTGCAGCAGTTCCCTCATTTGCGATTACCGAAGAAGCTACTCAACTCTGGGCAGATGAGTACTTTTCGAACGCGTTGGCGAGCAACCAAGTGGTTGGTGCAGCGTTTACTGTGGTGTCACCACAACAAATCATCATCAGCAAAAGTTTTGGTAAAAGTAATGCCGAGACCGGGGAAGTTATCGGCGAATCTTCGACATTACTTCCGATGGGCAATATTAGTAGCTTGTTTCTGGCGCAAGAGGCGATACGGCTATCGCAAGAAGAACTTCTTTCTCTCGATGAAAACCCAAATAATTTTTTAACCCGACTGCGTATACCTGGAGCAAATGCACTTACCATTCGCCAACTGATTGTTGAGGACGGTCTGTTTGACTTTGGAGCCAGAAACACTCTGACTGATTACTCAGACCCCAACACATCTTCATCGACATATTTACGTAGACACTTCAATATCGTTCCACGCACCCCACCGGCGTCATTTAGCGACAGGACCTCTGCCACACAAATAGCTGTTTTAAGTATTCTGTTAGAAGATGTCTCAGGGATATCGACGCAAACTTTGTTGAAAGATACGGCTGAGGATTTTGGCCTGACGGCCTACATGCATGATGGTAAAACAGAGATGCCAGGTAACTTGCTTCAACCTCATCGTTTTGATGAAGGAGTGGCTTCGCTTGAACCTCTATTACTGAGTGCTCCTGGATTTGCCGCGGTTAACGGTCTTTATCTCACGCTTTCTGATGTCTCTAAGTTAGCCCAGATCATTCTCGGACTAAACGTTGAAGGTGAAAACTCCAATCCGTCTCTGCAAGATCTATCATTGTTGGGATTTGATAATTATCAAATTCCGAGAGGCAACGGCTTGCCCAATCTTAATGTCTTTACTTTGAACGGAGATGTTCAAGGGATGACATCTACGCTCGTAATCCTACCCGACGAACAAATAGCCGTTTTCTGCACTGTGACCGGTGCCGACGGTCGTAAACCGTTGAACTTCATCAAAGGTTCCGCGCTCATTGATAGGCCAATTACGGCTCTTGATGCGGCACATACATTTGTGGCACAGGCCTTTGATCCTGCGAGTATCGCGCAAGCATTTGTGACCGAGCATGATGTTGGTCATTTTTCGGGAACCTATGTCTATTTTTCCCCACAAGACATAAAGTCTGACTTTCCAAACAACGTTCTACATGTCCAACGCGTTCAAGCGTCGCCACCGCAAGGCTTGGTCATTAATACAGAAGGCCCGTATCGCCCGATTACCCCGACTCTATTTGCTGATTCTTCGTTCGGGCAGATCGTACATTTTGGCCAAGTCTCACCCACCCAACCCTATTCCACCCCGACGACCATCGCGGCCATGGTGCGTCTTGCCGACAATGTAACCATGACGCGTCTCGACAATCCTCGATCAATCTATCTGGCATTTGCGGTTTTAGTGATGCTGGCAACCGCGCCTGCTCTTCTACTCTTGACGCCACGCTGGATTGGACGCGCATCTGTCGAGAACCACGCCAAATGGATTGGTGTCATCGGTAGCCTATCAATGCTGACAACGCTGATCCTTCCAATTTTGAGTTATGGCTTTGGCTGGCCTTCGCCCTATCTCCCACATCCTGCTATGTCGATGTGGGCAACAATGGCAAATGTTGCGGCAATGCTGGCGTTTGTTACCCTCGCTTACGCTCTTGTTGCCGTAGTGAAACGATTTTGGGCTATGGATGGAAAAGGTCGTAAGCGTCGTTCACTTTACCTCACTGGCGCGCTCTCGCTTTGTGCTTGGGCTATTATATTCTATAAGTTGGACTTGCTTATCCTTTGAAATACCGCCCTTCATCGGGTTGGTTTGTTGGGGAGACTCTATCTGATGTCCTACGAAACGCTCATAATCGAAAAAAAGGGTGCAGTCGATTGGGTCACCCTGAACCGGCCGGAAA
>JAJFIN010000378.1 GCA_021774955.1 Alphaproteobacteria bacterium
GCTGTCACGAACATCGAAGACAAACCCATCCGGGTCACCCTTCTCGTTGTAAAATTTACCATTCGTGCTGCAACCGGTGATTACGAGCAACGCAGCAATCCGTTCCTTGGAGCCAATAAATTCCATTATTTCAATCTTGATGCTTTCAAAACGCTCTGCGGCAGTTGTCACCAGAACTTCTTTGACCTGGCTTATGCCCCGGTAATTTCCAGAAATGGGTGTCGTGCCGTAAACGTCGACCAGAATGTTGGGTTCAAGAAGTGCGTATGGGTCAACCGATCCACCGGCTGCAGTAATATTGATCCGGTTGACAAACTCCCGAACAACATTCTGGCTTGCTTCCATTAGATATTTCTCCCAGCCGAGTTGAACTTTTTGAGCGGGCGTCCACTAGAATCTGGCCGTTGCCTCAATCCCCCAAGTTCGAGGAGCGCCAAAGCTTGCGAACGCAAGACCGAAAAACGCTGAAGCATCTAGGCCATTCACCTTGTAAATTTCGTCAGTCAGGTTTTTTCCAAATAGTGCTAATCCAAACTGACCGTCTGCTGTTTCGTATGACACATGCGCGTTGAGGAGACCGTAATCGTCTTGAAGTAACCCCGGGCTGTTCGCGACATCGAGAAAGTGTTCACTGCGATAGGAATAGTCCACGCGTCCCGTGACCGTGCCAAAGTCATCTATAATTGTGGTGTGTTGGGCGCCGACATTGATGTTCCATTTTGGTGTGTAAGGGAAATCCTGACCGGAGCGATCAATGGCGCCATCCATGAAGGTATCGTAATCAGCTTCGACAAAGCCGATGCCCGCAAACAAATCGAGGTTTTCGGTTGGCCGTGCTTGAAACTCAGCCTCAAAACCCATCATTGTTGCTTCGGCAGCATTACGCACGACAATCAAGAGATTGCCCATAGCATCGGTCAACCCCACCAGAGTGACCTGAACATCACTATATTCGTTGTAGAAGAACGCTGCATTGAGCTGTAGGCGATCATCAAGAAAACGCGACTTAACACCAGCTTCATATGACCAAACAAATTCAGGGTCATAGGATTCGAGGCCCGGTGAGTTGTCAAGAGGCCGCCCATTGAAGCCGCCGCTTTTGAACCCACGACTGGCCGATGCATAGGTGAGTATGTCGTCTGTTAACTGATAATCTATGCCAAATTTCGGAGAAAACGCAGACCAATCATCTTCCTCTTTCGCAACAATCACTGGCACACCATTTTGCGAGTGAACATGATTGGCAAAATATTCCTTTTCTTCATAGGTATAACGCACACCCAATGTAGTGCTGAATTTGTCAGTGAGGTGATAAGTTCCGTGAACAAATCCGGCGTAGCTTATGTTTTCAGTTTTATTCTCAACATCGATGGTGATATCGAGCCCGATGGCAGGAAAGAACCCAGGTAGAAGATCAACATCCGTGAAGCCATGGGCTTGTTCGGAAATAAAATAAATTCCTGCTACCCAATCTAGGCGGTTGTCAAAAGAAGAGCCGGTCAGTTGAAATTCCTGGCTAAACTGTTCTTGGTCCACCATGTCCAAGGTATGAGCAATAGCAAGCGGTGTACCGTCTTGATCAGCTCCATACACAGTTTCGATTTCACGGTATGCGGTTATCGATTTCAGAGAAACGGTGTCGCTGAGATCCCAATCGAGGGTAAAGCTGGCCCCGAACGCATCGAGATCATTGACATTGTTTGGACCGGAAAAATCACCATTTGTTTGAAAGGGATCGGCGAGGACCTGCGCGGAACCAAATGGACCGATAAAAAGATTGATAGGGAAAACCAAAGCACCTGTCGGGTCAAATGAGACAAGCTTTAGATTTTCCGAATGCGCTCTTTTTCGCGCAACGTCTACCGCTAGCTCAATATCAACACTATCATTCGGCGTAAAACGGAGTACCCCGCGCGCTGCCAATGTTTCATCATCGCTCATCGGCGATCCATCAAATATGTTTTCGGCAAAACCATCGTTAT
The DNA here is from genome assembly GCA_021774955.1 of Alphaproteobacteria bacterium. Taxonomy (GTDB): domain Bacteria; phylum Pseudomonadota; class Alphaproteobacteria; order M2410; family M2410; genus JAJFIN01. The sequence goes on from JAJFIN010000378.1 coordinate 1,983, forward strand.
TTAACGACATGGCGGAAATCCGCATGGAGAGTTTGTCTTCAACTAACGGCATGTTCAGTGAAACTTTACCATCGATGCGATTGAAACGACCCGCTGTTACTTTTGCGTATCCACCAAATTCATCGCTTGGTTTTTCAGTCACGACATTAACAGCACCACCAATCGTGTTTTTACCGTATAGGGTTCCTTGCGGTCCGCGGAGAACCTCAACCCGCTCAATGTCGAGCAAATCAAATAATGACCCAAAGGAGCGCGCCATATAAACACCGTCGACATAGATCCCAATACCAGGATCTGTGGTGACGATAAAATCGGTTTGGCCGATACCGCGAATATGCACGCGAGCGGAATCGCCGGACCCAACACCCGTAGATCCGAACGAAAGGTTTGGTGTATGATCGCCAATTTCACTGAGGCTGGTGAGCGAGCGCACTTCGAGGTCAGTCGCCGAGAAAGCCGTGATTGAAATCGGTGTGTTCTGCAAGCTCTCTTCCCGTTTACGGGCGGTGACAAAAATCTCGTCGAAAGCGATGCTAGTCGTGCTGCCTTCGATGGTTGAGCCTTGATCTTGGGCTTCTGCCTGTGGCAACGCGAAACCGAGCGTCATCACTGCGGCTGTTGAATTTAGCCAAATTCCCTTTCTAAACATTGCCGTCCCCCTCCAGGTCTATACCACCGATACAGCGCCATCCTCATGCGCGTCACAATCGTAACGACCGGATCGTCCGGGGGAACCTGTCGAAACTGACAGGGGTGTGCCAAGTGAAAATACAAGCTGCAGATAACAAAATCAAACACCTGCCAAATTATGTTCGATCAATCCGCCAGCCCTATGAGCCCCATGAAGGCCGCTTTGCTAACCGCATGGGCTCGATTGGTGGCGCCCAGTTTTTCTGCTGCATTGTTCAAATGAAAGCGCACAGTGCGTTCTTTAAGGCCCAACAGATCAGCAATATCTTCGTTGGTTTTACCGTGTGCGGCAAATGTCAAACACTCGTACTCGCGAGGGGAAAGAACGACCCCCATCGTCTGGGCTACGCGATCGCGTAGAGATCGCGCCACTGCTTCATGAAAGTGGTGCGCCAATAAAAGAACTATATTCCCTGCTGCCTTTGCTTGTTCCAAGAATGTGTTGTTGTCACCACCGGAATAGAAACACACAAACGCGATTTCACCGCGTGGTAGATGCAACGGAATTGTGATACCGTTGCGCAACCCCATTTTTACGGCGTCACTGACAAATTGGTTTTGAATGGCTGTAAAACGCCGTGTATATCCACGAATATAGTGATGGTCGGATGAAAAACTCCACACAACCGGAAGGGTTGTCTCTAAGCACCTTTGGTAGATTGGATCAAAGCGGAAATACTCTTTGTGTTCATACCGATGGTCCCAATTTGACATGTTCGGGTGAATCTTGTGGATGGGTGGCATCCGTAAAGACCCATGCTGATCCCTCGGTTTTGGCGCGTAGATATAGGCGGCACCATCAAACCCGAGTTGATACCCAGTTGTTGTGAGAATACCCATTGCGAGGTCGAGATCGTCAACTCCGTATACTTGGTCTTCAAATTTTTCGACAAGATCTAGCATCTTTTACTCGCCATACCTTCAAACCTATCTCCGCATAGTATCTTTTTTGGTTGTCCTTTCCTAGATCAGCTCAAATTTCCAACAGCGTCAATGAAACCAATGTGTTAGCCTGGCATGTACTAACAGGAATATTATTAAGGTTACCAGAATGAACAAGTCAGTCGGACAAGATGGCTATGTAAATGACACCGGCTACGCAGACCGTTTGCACCGGGAGCTGTCGCCTGCCTGGCTGAACTATGCTGCGATTATCAACGGCACCACCCCGGTCGATCTTCAGAATGCATTTCATTATCTGGAACTGGGATGCGGATATGGCGGGACGGTCATCGCCAATGCGAAGGCTTTTCCTCATGGTGTGTTTCACGCTTGCGATTTCAACCCAACTCACGTTGATTGGGCAAAACATCAGTGTTCTGATCAAGGTGTAGAAAACTTAACCCTTCACGAAATATCATTTGAAGAACTGGCTAACACCGACCTTCCAATGTTTGACTTTGTTGTTTTGCACGGCGTTTATTCCTGGGTTGGTGAGGAAGCGCGCACTGCTATTCGTCGCATCATTGATGACAGACTGAAACCCGGCGGTTTCGTCTATCTCAGTTACAATTGTCTGCCCGGTTGGTCGGCTGAAGTACCAATGCGGCGGTTAATAAAGGAGCTCGCTGACACGATATCTGGAGATGCTTCACAACGGGCAAGCCAAGCTGTAGAAACATTGCAACAATTGAACGACGCCAAACTTCGTTATTTTAAGTTCAATCCGGTCCTCGCAAATGCCATTGATGCGCATGGCAAAGAGCCACCTGCTTATCTTGCCCATGAATTTCTCAACGAAACATGGGAAACTTATTATTCGGTGGATATTGCTGACGAAATGGCAGCACTCGATTTGGATTTTGCGGGAAGCGCGACGCTCACCGATAACCACGAAATGTTGCTGATCGACAATGACCAAGCAAAAGCTATTGCTGGACTTGCAACCCCACGCCTGCGGCAATTGGCGATGGACTTTGCGGTTAATCGAAGTTTCCGGCGCGATGTTTTTTCACGCGGAGCAAAGCGTTTGTCGCAGACGGAGGTCTTGAAACATATCAGCGTAATCTCGGTTCAATGTACGGGTGCGACAGAAAACATCCCTGTGAAAATTAGGGTGCCGAGAGGCGAAATCGGTTTTCAAAGTGAGTTTATCGACGCGCTGAGAAAACAAATGCGAGAGGGTGAAAAAACCTTTGGCACGCTGGTAGATAGACTTGCGGGTGACAAGCGAGATCCAAACGAGATCGCCCGCAATCTGATGTTCCTGATAGCGGCGGGAGAATTGCAACCGGTGTGACCGGTAATTTATTCATCGATACTCAATTCTACACCACCCAGTGATACGTCCTCATGCACTGTTCCCAAAACAATTGTTGTCCGTACGCTGGAGATCGATTCAATGGTATTTATTTCATCATCCAAAATCCGCCCAAGCCCCTCAGTGTCGCACGCGCGGATCTTGACGATAAAACAATCTTCACCGGCAATTTTGTGCACTTCTTCAACACCGGAAACTTTTCGAAGATAAGCACCGGTATCAAACCCACTGGCAGGCTTGTGCTCACCGACAAAGGTATAAGCCAGTAAGCCATATCCAAGTGCCGACGGATCAATCCGGGTTTCGTACCGAACAATCACTCCATCATTTTCAAGCCGCTTGATCCGTTCTGAAATAGCTGATGGAGCAACCGACAGTTCTTTACCTATTTCCGCTTTGGTTCGCTCGGCATTACGTTGCAGCAACTTAAGAATTTCGATGTCTGTTTCGTCGAGTTTTTTTTGCAAGGCGCTCTAACTTTCTTTGATGATAACAGCCTCTGACCCCCAAATGCGCCAGAGATATCAGAATGAGCCTAAGTGGTATCCATCACAAATATACCCCATTTTCGATTGATTCAACGTAATATGACTCGATATCAAGATGTTTAGGAGGTATTTTTACACTTCCTACGATGTATGGTGCAAGTATGGATTTACCACAGACTCTTGATAATTTGGAACGTTTGGGAACATGCATTGTCTCCGATGCTCTGGAATCCCTGGGACTGCCGGGGGGATTTGCGCGGCTACCTATTTGCCAAGTGGAGAGGCCTGTTGCCGGTCAAGCGGTCACTCTTCAACTGACACACATAAAGGAAAGCTCCCAAACATCAGAGGTCCATCTTGGCTCTACCGCTATTATGCAATCCAATGAGAATACAATACTTGTAGTCGAAAATGGCATGCGTTCGGAAGCGGCTTGTTGGGGTGGCCTTTTGACCCGAGCGGCGAAACAAGCGGGTGTCAGGGGTGTTTTGGTCGGGGGGAGCGTGCGTGATGTCGATGAGATTGAGGCGCTCCGTATGCCGATTATGGCCCAAGGAGCAACTCCGAAAACAGCGCGTGGCCGTTACACCGAACTATCCACCAATGTACAGATCAAAATGTCTAGTGTGAATATCGACCCGAACGATCTTATTCTAATTGACCAAAATGGTGTCTCCGTCATTCCACTAAATTCCGCCCAAGCTGTTGTCGCATCTGCATGTGCACTCGCCGAGATTGAAAATGGATTTGCACGAGAGCTCGATGAAGGTGGAAATGCTGCGGATGTCCTTAATCATCGCTACGAAACTATGCTGAAGGCATCCACATGACATATCCTAATTTCACAGATTACCCTGTCTCAACTATAAGTGACGCATTGGACATGCTGGGAATCGCCGGTCAATGCCCGGGCATCAAACCCTTGTCTGATAGTTTTGCACTGACTGGGCCCGCCTATACGCTCGCCTATTCGTTTGTGGATGCCCTGGATACTGATAACAC
>JAJFIN010000379.1 GCA_021774955.1 Alphaproteobacteria bacterium
TGGCTCCCAAATTTCTACAAATGGTCTATAAGTGATGCTTGGACCGGCCCCGTTCGTGTGCGTTGCGGTCCTGTATCGTCTATCCTATAACCCGGCTTGAACCCGGCGCAAAGCATTGTGGGGGAGCCAGCGTCGCGCGAGATGCGGAATGCTGATCCACAAAATTAGAAGGAAGAACATTCATGCCTTGGAGTAACCAAAATGGGGGTGGTCGCAATGGCGGTGGCCGAGGACCGTGGGGGCAAGGCCCAGGGGGTGGTGATTCAGGCAATAATAACCAGGGCAATCAACCACCGGATTTGGATGACCTGATCCGGCGCGGTCAAGATGGATTGCGCAACGCACTTCCTGGCGGCATCGGCGGCATAGGATTTTCGATGATTCTGGTTCTGCTGGCGTTTGTGTGGGGCCTTAGTGGGTTTTATCGTGTAGCGCAGTCGGAAGTGGGAATCGAGCTACGATTTGGCAAATACAGCGAGCAGACAACACCAGGGCTTCGATATCACTTTCCTTGGCCGGTCGAGACAGTAATAAAACCAGATGTCGAAACTACCCGAACAATAGCCATTACGGCAGATATGGGCGATGCCAGCCTGATGCTTACGGGCGACCAAAATATCGCCGATGTTAGTTTTACGGTCTTGTGGCGTATCAGCGATCCAAAATCATATGTTTTTAATGTTGCTGAGCAAGAAATTGTTGTTCGAAATACGGCTGAAAGTGTGATGCGTGAAATTGTTGGCCGCAATGATATTGAAGGTATCATTACCGGCGGCCGTGCGGAAATTCAGGCAGAGGCGCAACAATTGTTGCAAGACATTTTGGATTCTTATGAAGCAGGTGTTTTGGTTGCCGAGGTAAAAATGGGTGCCTCTTATACTCACCCAGATGCACGTGAAGCCTATCGGGATGTTGAAGCAGCCAAGCAAGACCGTGAGCGTCTGACAAATGAAGCAGATGCTTACGCAAATAGGATTGTTCCGGAAGCTGAAGGTGAGGCCATCAAGATCGTACAAGATGCTGAAGCCTTCAAAGCGCGCGTTATTGCGGAGTCACAGGGCGAAGCGGAAAGATTTATATCTGTATACAAAGAATATAAAAAGGCACCCGATGTAACACGCCGCCGATTATTTCTGGAGACGATGGAACAGGTTATGAGTGGAACTAACAAAGTGATCCTCGACAAAGATGGCTCTGGTGTCGTTCCCTATCTTCCACTCAATGAACTCAACAAAAATAAACCCAGCTCAAATTAGGTGATGAAAAAATGAATATGATTCGAATTCCTCTCATTGCCGTTATAGCGATCGCAGCGATTGTCGGTGCCATGAGCGTGTATACAGTTGATGAGCGACAACACGCTCTCATCATGCAATTTGGAGAGATCAAAAAAGTTGCACCGGGATCAGGGCTTGGATTTAAGTTACCATGGCAAAATGTCATCTATCTGGAAAAACGAATACTGCGCTTGGATGTGCCAGAGCGTGAGTTTTTGTCTAAGGATAAAAAATCTGTCTTGGTTGATGCTGTAGTGCGCTACAGGATCGTGGATCCTCTTCAATTCTTCCAACGAGTACGATCGGAGATAGGTGTCGAATCTCGGTTGGAACCGATATTCAATGGTAGTTTGCGTGACGTTGTCGGGCAGAATGATTTTCTTGATTTGTTGTCGCTTAAGAGAACTGAGATGATGGGACAGATTGCGGTTTCCGTTAACAATGCCTCCGCTGATTTGGGTATGGAGATTGTGGATGTTCGAATTCGCCGAACAGATTTACCTCAACAAAATAGCCAGGCGGTAATCAAAAGAATGATCACAGAACGCCAACAGGAAGCAGCGAAATGGCGAGCGGAGGGTCGGCGCGACGCGAAAGAAATTACTTCCAAAGCGGAACGGACGCGTGTGGAAATTCTTGCGGAAGCGGGTCGAAAATCAGAAATCCTACGTGGTGAAGGTGAAGGTGAACGGAATAAAGTTTTCGCTAACGCGTTTCAGCAAGATCCAGAATTTTTCAATTTCTATCGCTCGATGCAGGCCTACCGAACAGCAATTGATCAAGATGACACGACCCTTGTGCTCTCTCCAGACAGCGAGTTCTTCAAGTTCTTTGGGGATGAAAAAGGGAACTAGCGACCTGCCGTTGGGTTGAGTTCGTATGACTGGATTAGTTTCAGCGGTTTTTGTGAGGCACTATGCAGGTCGTTTTGCTCGGGATTGCCTTTGCCTTGATCCTTGAAGGCATCGGCTATGCGTTTTTTCCTGGGCAAATGAAAGAAATGGCAAAAATGCTGCATTCGCAACCCAATCAAACGTTGCGAATGCTCGGCCTTTCAATCCTCTTGGCAGGCTTGGTGATCATCTGGGTCATTTCCCAGATTGCCTAACACACGAAAGCCGTTAATTTTTGAACTGTCCCAGGCTGAAGCACTTGAATTCCCTACGGAATGGCAAGGTTCTTGCCTTGTGATCAGCAGAAATTTACCACCGTGCGAGCACATTTCAGCCTAAACTTGGTTAAAGATGTGGTATTTGGTGGAAATAGGGTGGGTGTAAAAAGGAGCTCCGGGTGTTCAAGGGCGAAATTACTGAAGTCGAAACTGGTGTTTTAGATGGCCATGGTTTGGTCCGGAGTAGATCTGGAGGAAAAGCTTTGAGGTTTGGGGCTCGTTTCCTGATTGCAGGTTTGTTTGTGTTGTCGGTGTCTTTTTTCGGCACGACCTTTGGGGCCGTAGCGCGCCCAGCTCCAACCTCGTTTGCTGACCTCGTTGAGACCTTGTCTCCGGCGGTGGTCAATATCTCGACCGAGCAGACAATTAGCCAGCCGGAAGCAGGTACACAAACAACGCCGCCAACCGGTACACCCTTTGATGATTTTTTCCGTGATTTTTTTGACAATCAGCGCTCTGAAACTCCACGGAGATCAGCGACCCTAGGCTCAGGCTACATTGTATCTGAAGACGGGATAGTTGTTACCAACGACCATGTGGTAGGCAAAGCGGATGTCATTACCGTCACGCTCGCCGATGGAAATAACTACGAAGCGAAATTGATCGGAAGAGATCCAAAAACTGACATTGCAATTTTGAAGATCCAGGCGAAGAGGAAATTTCCCTTTGTAGCCTTTGGAGATAGCGAGAAATTGCGCGTTGGTGATTGGGTGATCGCAATTGGTAATCCATTTGGGTTTGGTGGAACGGTAACAGCTGGAATCGTGTCGGGCCGAAACCGACAAATGCAAGATGGTAGTCCCTATGCTGATTATATTCAAACTGATGCCCCAATAAATCGCGGCAATTCCGGGGGGCCATTGTTTGATATTGCAGGTTCTGTGATTGGCATGAACACAGCGATCTATTCGAACTCTGGAGGGTCAATCGGAATTGGCTTTGCGATTCCCTCAGATGTTGTGGCTGAGGTCGTAGACCAACTCATTGATAATGGTGAAGTCCAGCGTGGTTGGTTGGGTGTGCGCGTGCAATTTGTGAGTGACGAGATTGGCGATAGCTTAGGCCTTAAATCACCAACTGGTGCGTTGATCACTTTAGTGACGCCTGATAGCCCAGCCGATAAAGCTGGTGTTAAAACCGGGGATCTCATTTTGAAATTTGATGGGCAGATAGTCTCAGAAATGAGGGATCTTCCGCGCATTGTTGGAAAAACGAAGGTTGGAAAGAAGGTCAATATCCAGGTTCTACGCCAATCAAAAAAGAAAAACCTGCGCGTTATTGTCGAAAAATTGAACGACGCGCCTCAATTGGTCGCCTCGTCCGCTCCGGATCAATCCATAGATAAACAAAGTATCTCCGGGCTTGGCGTCAGAGTTACCAACTTAACACAAACGCTACGTGATCAATTTCAAATTGAGAACAATATCAATGGTGTTGTGGTTGTAGCAGTCGATCCAAATGGCCCGGCATATGGTCGTATGGTTCCTGGGGATGTCATTGTCGAGGTCGACCAAAGAGAAGTTCCGACACTTCATTCGTTTCAAGAAAGTGTTGCGGAAAACCCCTCTAGCGATCAGGACAAGCCTTTTCTTTTGCTGGTCAATCGTGACGGTAACCCGACATTTGTGACGGTTCAAAAAGAAAGCAGCTAGGCGTTTGCAAACTGCTTGCCGTTGTAGCCTTGGAAATAGAGAACAGTCGTTAAGTCACCGAACCGAATTTCAGCATCCGCAGATTTGGCCAAGATAGGTTTGGCGTGATAGGCGATGCCTAATCCAGCTTCCTCGATCATGAGTAAGTCATTTGCGCCATCGCCGATGGTGAGTGTTTGTTCGGCTGTTATTCCCAGCTGGTCGCGACAATCTATCAATGTGTTGCGCTTTACTTCTTTTCCCAAAATTGGTTCAGCGACAAGACCGGTTAACTTTCCATCTGCAGACAGAAGGTCGTTGCCGTGGTTCAAGTCAAAACCACAGGCCTTGGCAACGCGTTCTGTGAAATAGGTGAACCCGCCGGAGACTAATGCGGTTTGCGCGCCATTTTTTTTCATTGTCTGAACAAGACACCGGGCGCCCTTGGTGAGGGTGACGCGTTCTTCGTAAGCTTGTGAAAGAACCTCTAGATCAAGCCCTTTGAGGAGGCTGACCCTTGATTTTAAGGCCGCCTCAAAATCTAGTTCACCGCGCATGGCGCGCTCGGTGATTTTTGAAACTTGCTCTCGCAGTCCAGCGAAGTCTGCTAGCTCGTCGATGCATTCGGCGGTGATGATGGTTGAATCCATGTCGGCAACTAAAAGAGATTTGCGACGATACTGCTGTCGTTGAACCACCCAATCGAGTTCGTAGCCAGACAGGATACTTGCTGTTTTTTGCCGTACAGCTTGGAGATTGTTGGGTTTGATGTTGAAATCGACGGCCTTGCCACGGTCGAGCCAGTTTGTATCTTGAATTGTCACTCCAGATTCTGACATTGCGTTTGAAATTGTTGCAATCAGCGCATCGTTCAGGCTCTCTTGTTTATCTGCTGCTACGAGCGTGAGAACTAACGCGCCTTCCACGGGAAGCTCCTTCTATGAGCGATGAGACCTGTAAGACTAAATTCGATGCAGTTCTTATTGCAGGACCGACTGCGAGCGGCAAGTCCAACGTCGCGTTGGCTTTGGCTGAGCGACTTCAAGGCACCATCATCAACACCGATTCAATGCAAGTTTATGATGGTCTTCGGTTGCTCACCGCGCGGCCGAGCCGGGAGGAAGAGGCGCGTGTACCTCACCGGCTCTATGGCTTCATCGATCCGGCTCAAGCTTGTTCTGTTGGGATTTGGGGTGAACATGCACTTACCACGTACCAAGAGGTGGTGGATCAGGGTAGGGTGCCAATATTTGTTGGGGGTACAGGCCTTTATTTCAGTGCTCTGATTGATGGCCTGTCGCCGATCCCCGAAATACCTGAAGATGTAAGTGCGCAGGCGCGTACGCTCTGGCACGAAATAGGTGCAAATGCGTTTGCTGAAAGAATTGCAGAGATTGACCCTGAATCCGCGCAGCGTGTTTTGCCAACCGACCGACAGCGCCTAATCCGCTGTTTGGAAGTTTACAATGCGACCGGTAAGACATTGAGCCATTGGCAAAGCCTTCCGCGCAAACCGCTCATTGATGGAAATTTTGCCCGCTTCATTCTTCAGCCAGACCGCGCCTGGCTTTATCAACGATGTGAAACTCGTTTCGACCAGATGGTGCAAGTGGGTGCGCTAGATGAGGTTCGGGTATTGATGGATCGAGGTTTAGACCCCGAATTACCCGCTATGAAAGCGCTCGGCATGCCTGAATTGATGGCCCATCTGCGTGGTGAGATGTCACGAGATGAGGCCGTTGAGCGAGCAAAACAACAAACTAGACGGTATGCAAAGCGGCAATACACATGGTTTCGAAATCAGATGATTACGTGGAATCGCCTAGAAGAGCAAGAATCGGAAAGGTTAATAGGCAAAATATTTTCAATTATTTGTTATTGAGGGTTGACCGTGTAATCTTTAGTCGATAGCGTGCGCCCGACTTGAGCCAAGTATGCTGCGGGTGCACAAGAAATTGTGCGCCCGCGCTTTGTCGAACTGGTGCTGAATAGTTTGAAGGACGGGCCGATGGCCGGAGAAAAAAAGATCGGAGCTGAAATCGTCATCGATGCGCTGATCGATCAGGGCGTGGAGGTTATTTTTGGCTATCCGGGTGGCGCGGTGCTACCGATCTATGACGCTCTATTTCACCAGGACAAGATACGTCACGTTCTTGTACGCCATGAGCAAGGGGCGCTCCATGCCGCTGAAGCCTACGCGCGATCAACGGGGAAACCAGGAGTGGTTCTTGTCACTTCAGGTCCGGGCGCGACGAATGCGGTCACTGGTTTGGCTGATGCGCTCATGGATTCAATCCCCATTGTGTGTTTGACGGGACAGGTTGCCACACATCTGATTGGGGCGGATGCTTTTCAAGAAGCTGACACCGTTGGGATTACGCGGCCCTGCACCAAACATAATTGGTTGGTCAAGGATGTTGATGATCTTTCGCGTGTCGTGCATGAGGCGTTTTATGTGTCAACGCAGGGACGTCCGGGACCGGTTGTTGTCGATATTCCTAAAGATGTTCAATTTGCCCCCGGTACTTATGTAGGGCCTCAGAATATTCGCCATAAAACCTACCGGCCACGTACTAAGGGTGACATCAAGAAGATCAACGCGGCTGTTGATTTGATTGCTGACGCCAAGAAACCTCTGTTTTATACGGGTGGTGGTGTGATCAATTCAGGGCCTGTGGCCAGCCAGTTGCTGCGGGAATTTGTTAGTGAATTAGGCGCCCCGATTACTTCAACACTCATGGGTCTTGGGGCTTATCCTTCGCAGGGCGAACATTGGTTAGGCATGCTTGGAATGCATGGCACCGCTGAAGCAAACTATGCCATGCATGATTGCGATGTTATGATCGCGGTTGGTGCGCGATTTGATGACCGCGTTACTGGCCGCCTTGATGCATTTTCGCCAAATTCAAAAAAAATCCACATCGATATTGATCCTTCATCGATCAATAAGAACGTTGCCGTTGAAGTCCCCATTGTTGGTGATGTCGCCCATGTTCTTGAAGATATGCTTCGTGTTTGGAAGGGCCGCGGTCGGCCCGTAGACAAAAAGGCGGTGGGTGCGTGGTGGCAGCAGATCAACGAATGGCAGGCATTGAAGTGTCTGACATACAAACCGAGTACTGATACGATAAAACCGCAATATGCCATTGAACGGCTCTACGAACTCACCAAGAACCGCGATACTTACATCTCAACCGAAGTCGGACAGCATCAAATGTGGGCCGCGCAATATTATGGCTTTGAGGAGCCTAATCGTTGGATGACGTCAGGCGGTCTTGGCACGATGGGTTATGGCTTACCAGCAACAATCGGTATTCAGATGGCGCACCCAGATGCCTTGGTTATTGATATTGCTGGCGAAGCCTCTGTACTCATGACAATGCAGGAAATGTCGACAGCGGTTCAATATCGTTTACCGGTGAAAATATTCATTTTAAACAACAGCTACATGGGTATGGTTCGTCAGTGGCAAGAGCTTCTACATGGCGGGCGGTATTCTCAATCCTACTCGGAAGCGCTGCCTGACTTTGTCAAATTGGCGGAAGCTTATGGGTGCAAAGGTATTCGTGCGGAAAAGCCATCTGAACTTGATGACAAAATCATAGAGATGATCGAATGCGATCAGCCTGTTCTCTTTGATTGTGTTGTTGAGCAAAAAGAAAATTGCTATCCGATGATACCTTCGGGGGCTGCGCATAATGAAATGATCTTTGGTGACGAGGATGAAAAAGTCGAAGTATCTGAAGAAGGCAAAATGTTGCTATAGATTCTAGCGCGCGGAAAACGTTGGTGTTGATTAGGAAAGATTGGTGAATATTGTGAGAAACCAGGCGCATGAACGTCATTGTGTAGCGGTGTTGGTCGACAACGAAGCCGGTGTACTTGCACGCGTGATCGGTCTGTTTTCGGGGCGGGGATATAATATCGAGAGCCTGACCGTTGCCGAGGTTGATCATGAAGGCCATACATCTCGTATTACTATAGTGACAAATGGGACTCCAATGGTTGTGGAGCAGATCAAGGCGCAATTGGATCGCCTGGTGCCGGTTCACAAAGTTGTCGATTTGACCGTCGATTTTGACAGTGTCGAAAGAGAGATGGCGCTGGTGAAAGTCTGCGGAGCTGGCGAGAAACGGGTCGAGGCTCTGCGGCTCTCGGAGGTGTTTCGAGCGCGTGTGATTGACACCACTCTTACCTCCTTTGTCTTTGAACTGACGGGTGCGCCGTCCAAGATCGATGCATTTGTCACATTGATGCGGCCTTTGGGTTTGGTCGATGTGTCACGCACCGGCGTTGCCGCTATCGCCCGGGGTGTAGAAGGTTTGTGAATAAGAAATTTTGGAATCAGGGACGTTAAGCCCCAATGAGTATGAAAGGTAAATTTGATGCGTGTTTTTTATGATCGCGACGCAGATGTGAATCTGATCAAAGGTAAGAAGGTTGTCATAATCGGATATGGTAGCCAAGGCCACGCCCACGCCCTTAACTTGCGCGATTCAGGTGCTGGGGAAATTGTCGTGGCCTTGCGTGAAGGATCGACATCCGCCAAAAAAGCCGAAGGCGAAGGCATCAAAGTCATGTCTGTAGCTGATGCAGCGAAATGGGCAGATGTTATGATGATGTTGACGCCCGATGAGTTGCAGGGCGACATCTATCGGGAACATCTAGTGCCGCATATGAAGCAAGGGGCGGCTCTTTTGTTTGCTCACGGATTGAATGTTCATTTTAATCTCATCGAACCGCGGACAGATCTCGACATCTTGATGGTAGCTCCCAAAGGGCCAGGCCACACAGTTCGAGGAGAATATCAAAAAGGCGGCGGCGTCCCGTGCCTCATAGCCGTTCACCAAGATGCAACAGGAAATGCCCATGACATCGGGTTGTCCTATGCATCAGCAATTGGTGGTGGACGTGCAGGCATTATTGAAACGACATTCAGAGAAGAATGCGAAACTGACTTGTTCGGCGAGCAAGTGGTTCTTTGTGGTGGACTGGTTGAGTTGATCCGCGGTGGATTCGAGACACTCGTCGAAGCAGGTTATGCACCAGAGATGGCTTATTTCGAATGTCTTCATGAAGTTAAATTGATTGTCGACCTGATTTATGAAGGTGGCATTGCTAACATGAACTATTCAGTTTCGAACACGGCTGAATATGGAGAGTATGTGACCGGCCCTCGTATCGTCACAGATGAAACCAAGGCTGAAATGAAACGCGTTCTTACCGATATTCAAGATGGGACATTTGTTCGAAATTGGATGTTAGAAAACAAAGTCAATCAGACAAGTTTCAAAGCGATCCGCGCTCGAAATGCGGTTCATCCGATAGAAGATGTTGGAGGTCGATTGCGCGCAATGATGCCGTGGATCACTGAAAACAAGCTTGTGGATAAAGATAAGAACTAGATTTTGAGCAAGCATTCTGCGTGTTCTGTTGAAAAACCCCGGTTTTGTCCGGGGTTTTTTGTGATCGCAGTCGCATGACAAATGACGGTAATTAGTTTAGTATTAAACTATATATCACCCACAGATACCAAAGAGGGGACAATATGGTTACGCGTAGGGCATTATTGACAACAGGGGCGGCGTCGATCGTTATCGTCGGTTCTAGTTTATACGGACGATCGATTACACGTGTTCCGCAAACGGCGACCCTGCCATGGGCACAGGCCGGAACAGGGTTCCAGGATGCGCGACTTAATGCACTGTCATATGCAATCCTCGCACCCAATCCGCACAATCGCCAACCATGGTTAGTTGAACTTGTTGGCGATGATGCATTTGATCTCTACTGCCAGTTGGACAGACGACTACCGGATACTGACCCATTTGATCGACAGATCACGATTGGATTGGGATGCTTCATTGAGTTGTTTGAGATGGCTGCCCATGAGGCGGGTTTTGATGTCAGCGTAGAGCTATTCCCAGAAGGTGAATCTTTCCCACGTTTAGATTCTCGCAAGATCGCCCACATAAATATGAGCCCTTCTTCTGTCGACCATGGGAACCCACTGTTCTCGAATGCGCTCGAACGGCGTTCGACCAAAACACCTTATGATCTCAATAAATCAGTTGATGGTACTACCCTGGATCAACTGATGACGTATGTAGTACCGGATATTGCTCTCAATGGCTCGGTTGAAATGGAGCACGTTTCTTCTTTGAGGGAACTAACCTGGCAAGCCTTTTTGGTTGAATATCGAACGCCAAATACGCGTCGCGAAAGTATCGATCTGATGAGGTTTGGGCCAGATGAAATTGATGCGAATCCGGATGGTATTGAGATGGAAGGACCTGCCCTTGAAGTCATGGCGGATCTCGGTTTGCTCACACCGGAGACATTAGATGATCCAGATTCGATTGCCTTTTCCACGGGTGAGCAACAGTTTGACGGCATCATTAATTCAGCAATGGGCCATGTTTGGTTGGTGAGCGAAGGAAATACACGTCATGATCAAATAGTATCTGGTCGAAATTGGATGCGCGTAAATCTCGCGGCTCAGAAATTGGGTCTCGCCATTCATCCGCTTAGTCAAATTTTGCAGGAGTATTCCGAGATGACGTCTCTCTACGAACAGTTTCACAATTTTGTGAAAGTAAAGCTACCGCAAAGGGTTCAGATGTTGGGTCGCATAGGGTACGCAAAATTTCCTAAACCGACGCCGCGATGGCCACTTGAAAGTCGCATCGTTTAGGCATCATGATGTGTGCGGATTCGTTTGTCCGCTGAACTGGGGATGGGTTTGTCAAAAAATCGGAAGCAAGAAGAAGGGATCACCTTCCGCGTTCTCAATGAGATTGGGATTATCGATCAATTGTCGCGGGCTCGTTTTGAACGGGTTCTCGGCGATGATCTTAACGTCTCACAGTTTAGTGTGCTTAATCATTTTGTCCGTGTCGGCGGGAAAAAAAGCCCGTCAAGGTTGGCTCGTATCTTTCAAGTGACAAAGGCAGCCATGACCTATTCGTTGGGAAAACTCGAAACTAAAGGCTATGTAAAAATAGTTCCAGACCCCAAAGACGGGCGCGGCAAAATCGTCGGCATCACCGCTGCGGGACGAAAAGCACATGCGCGTGCCATTAAGGCCACGGAAGAACCTCGAAAAAAAATGATGCGGGCGCTAAGCCAAACCAAGCTTAAAAAGATGCTTCCTGTTCTCGAAGAGCTGCGAGAGTATTTGGATCGAGAACGCGAGGAATATGATAATTTAATTGAGCCGGGTCCCCATTAGCCCGCTCATCGGGCCGTAAAATTGGCAAATCGAACTTTCCTAATTCTCATAAGTGCTGCCAAATAGCCTTGCCATAACCTAGAGTTTCAGCCTAAATGCCCATTCTGTTAACTTTTCGGTAAAAGTTAGCGGTGTTGAGTGGTGTCAAATCGCACATCGCGAATATCAGGATTATGAGATGACCCGGCAATTGCCGACCATATTGACCGCGAAAACCGACGCTCTTTTGAGCGCGAGAGGTCATCTCTGTGCACTCATTCCTTCAGAACTTCTCCTCCTTATTAGCCCCTGAGGGCCGATAGTTTCGCTGATGAGCGGAGCAGGCACTTAGGGGATGGCTTTTGAGAGTTCTGGATTTTCATTTTACGTGAGGAATGAGGCAATGAGTGCCGATAATAAAAAAGACGACAAAACCGACATAATATCTGACCAGGTGGTCATTTTTGACACCACATTACGTGATGGCGAGCAATCGCCAGGCGCATCAATGACGCTCAGTGAAAAATTGCGTATTGCTGAAATGCTAGAAGCACTCGGCGTCGACATTATCGAGGCAGGATTTCCTATCGCTTCTAATGGAGATTTTGAGGCAGTCAATGAAGTCGCGAAACTCCTTTCAGAACCTATTATTTGTGGACTAGCGAGAGCTGGTGCCGCGGATATCGAACGGGCTGCCGAGGCATTGAAACCAGCAAAGCGTAAACGTATTCACAGTTTCATTTCGACCAGTCCAGTTCATATGAAGCACAAATTGCAAATGGAACCTGAGGAAGTTCTCGAAGCCGTGATTGGCAGTGTGAGCCACGCCCGTGATCTCGTTGATGATGTCGAGTGGTCACCGGAAGATGCAACACGGACGGATCATGATTTTCTGTGTCGGTGTGTCGAAGCCGCAATCAAGTCGGGTGCGACGACGATCAATATTCCAGACACGGTTGGCTATTCAGTGCCCCATGAATATGGGGCTATGATTCGCATGCTGAAAGAACGTGTTCCCAATATGGACAAAGCTGTCATCTCAACTCATTGCCACAACGATTTGGGCCTGGCAGTGGCAAATTCTCTTGCCGGTGTCGCTGCTGGTGCTAGACAAATAGAGTGTACTATCAATGGCTTAGGAGAACGTGCTGGCAATGCTGCGTTGGAAGAAATTGTGATGGCACTAAAAACGCGTGTTGATGCTTTGCCTTACCACACGGGTATTAAATCTGAGCAAATTGCCAAGACGTCTAAACTTGTTTCCACGATTACTGGATTTCCAGTGCAATACAATAAAGCGATCGTTGGCCAAAATGCCTTTGCTCACGAATCGGGCATCCATCAAGATGGGATGCTGAAGAACACCGAGACCTATGAAATCATGACACCAGAAAGTGTCGGTGTGGCTCAGTCAGCTTTGGTTCTTGGTAAATTATCGGGTCGTCACGCGTTTAAAACCAAACTGCAAGAACTTGGCTATGAGATGGGTGAAAATGCGGTCAATGATGCTTTTCGCCGGTTTAAGGACCTGGCAGATAAGAAACGTGAAGTCTTTGATGACGATATTATTGCGCTTGTTGATGATGAAGCGCGCGATAATGACCGCATCAAGTTTATCTCGCTTCGCGTTATTGCTGGTTCCCAAGGACCACAAGAAGCGTGGCTGGCTCTGGAAATCGATGGTGAAGAAAGTAGAACAACGGCAATGGGTGATGGCCCCGTCGATGCGGTGTTTAACGCTGTTAAGGAATTATTTCCACATCAGGGACGGTTGGAGCTCTATCAGGTTCATGCTGTCACGGCAGGTACAGATGCCCAAGCAGAAGTCAGTGTGCGCCTCAATGAAGGCGGCAAAATTGTCGTCGGGCGGGGTGCTGATACCGATACGCTCGTTGCTTCGGTGAGGGCTTATATCAATGCGCTCAATAAGCTGTTGTTTAAACGCGCACGTACGGCTCCACCTGGAAATGGCTTCCGGATTTCGGGGAATGCCTCCTAGAATCAAGAGCTATTGAGAACTTCTAAAATAATTCAAAATTTGAGGCGATTTCATTATGTAAAAAGATGTGAATCGCCTCATATTGTTCGCGCTTTGGCGTGTTTTTTTCACGCACGGCTAGAATTACGCTTCGAGTATTAACCTTGTTTTCTCAATTTTATGCGATGTGTAAGTCTCTGAGTAATTAGATTTTTCTTGCAACACGGGCGCGTTCAATGTTTTCAAGTCTTTTGGGTATGCTTTCCGCCGATATGGCGATTGATTTGGGTACCGCTAACACTCTGGTTTATGTAAAGGGTCGCGGTATTGTTCTGAACGAACCCTCCGTCGTAGCCATTGTCGACAAAGGCGGAAAGAAAACCGTCAAAGCCGTCGGTGATGAGGCGAAGATGATGCTGGGGCGTACACCCGGTAATATCGAAGCCATTCGACCAATGCGCGACGGGGTGATTGCAGATTTTGAGGTGGCGGAAGAAATGATCAAACATTTCATTCGCAAAGTTCATAATCGCAGATCATTCGCGAATCCTCAGATTATCATTTGTGTGCCTTCGGGAGCGACTGCTGTTGAACGCCGTGCAATTCAAGAAACTGCGTTATCAGCGGGTGCCCGTAAGGTTGAACTAATTGAAGAGCCAATGGCTGCAGCAATTGGAGCAGGACTACCGGTAGCTGAGCCGACTGGTTCGATGGTGGTTGATATTGGCGGTGGTACAACTGAGGTGGCCGTATTGTCACTCGGCGGAATTGTCTATGCGCGCTCTGTAAGAGTTGGCGGCGACAAAATGGACGACGCCATCATTGCTTATATTCGCCGACATCATAATTTGCTCATCGGTGAGGCTAGTGCTGAACGGATCAAAAAGACGATTGGTTCCGGTGCTATGCCGAAAGAGGGCGAAGATGGCGAGATGATGGAAATCAAAGGCCGTGATCTCATGAACGGCGTTCCGAAAGAAATTAAAGTCACAAGCAGACAAATTTCAGAATCTCTTGCCGAGCCAGTTGCCCAGATTATTGAAGCGGTAAAGGTTGCGCTTGAAGCAACACCTCCTGAATTGGCGGCTGATATCGTTGACAAAGGGATTGTTCTCACAGGCGGTGGTGCCTTGTTGCAGAATCTGAATGTGGTTCTGCGCGAAGCGACAGGCTTGCCGGTAAGCGTGGCAGATGAGCCTCTATCGTGTGTAGCATTAGGCACTGGGCGGGCGCTTGAGCATCACAAGCAAATGAGACACATTTTGAAGAACGCATATTGATTCTAGATGGGGTGTGGGGACATGCGTTTTCATCAGGAGTATGTAACGGGTGGTTTTGCGAGATTCTCAAACGAGTGCATATCGTGGATCTACACGTAAAGGACCTAGTCGGTTTACAATCGCTGGTTTTGCAGGAATAGCGCTTTGCTTCATGCTGCTCGACCGTGCCGAGGCTTACGTATTCGAACAAGCTCGTGAAGCTGTAACCGATTTTACTGCCCCGATTTTTGAATTTCTATCACCGCCAGTAAAGTCTGTGCGGTCTTTTTTTGGGCGCGTCGGTGACGTTGTCAATATTTACGACGAAAACAAAGAACTGAAAGAAGAGAATGCCCGCTTGCTCGCTTGGAAGGATGCAGCATTGCGATTTGAGCGCCAAAACGCCCGCTATGAAGCATTATTAAATGTGCGCATTGATCCAGGGATCGACTACATCACTGGTCGTGTGGTGACTGATTCAGGTGGCCCCTTCGTGCGCACATTAGTGGTGAACGTTGGGCGGCGCGATCTCGTTCAGGACGGTCAAGCGGTAATCGATGAATATGGTTTGGTCGGTCGTATCTGGGGTGCCGGACGAACAGCCTCTCGTGTTCTTTTACTCACAGACCTCAATAGTCGAGTTCCTATTCTTGTTGAGCCATCGAATTATCGCGGGGTTTTGGCGGGGGACAATCGCGTTCGCCCGCGCCTGGAATTTTTGCCCAAACAAGCGCAGGTGAACGTTGGTGATCGTGTGGTTACCTCTGGTCATGGTGGATTATTACCGCCAGATATACCCATCGGTTTTATTTCAGAAATCAAGGACGATCAAATTCGTGTGCAGATGTATTCACATCGCGACCGGGTTGATCAAGTACGTATACTAAACTTTGACTTTCCCAGAATTGTCGATGTGCCTGAAAAGGTGGCGGCTACGGCATCTGAAACCAACGCAGCTTTGACTGCGCAGGCGAACTAAATAGGACGGCTGGCAAAATGGCGCGCGGGGCATACAATTCTGACAATCCTATTTGGGTGGCATACCCATCCGCTACTATTCTGGTGGCCGTTCTTCTTTCCGTTGTGCCATTTGGTCTGTCGTCAACAGTGTTAGCACCCCCTTCCTTTGGCCTGGTGACGATTTATCTATGGGCGATCTACCGCCCTGAATTCATACCCGCGCCTCTGGTTTTTTCACTCGGCATTCTTCAGGATTTTTTGTGGAGTGGCCCTGTGGGTTTGTGGGCGTTTGTTTATCTAGTTATCTACGGCCTCACTGTGTCTCAACGGCTCGTGCTCATTGGGCAAGGCTTCGGATTTATGTGGGCCGGATTTGGCTTGATAGCGCTCGTCGCAGGACTGCTTTCATGGATTTCGGCTTCGTTCTACTACGGGATGGCCGTTCCTCTTGCGCCGGTTTTTGTGCAGGTCATTCTGAGTACAGCCGTTTATCCGCTCTTTATAAAGATAGTCCCGGTAATGTTCATCCAAGCAGCACAATCGGGCGTTACGGACTAAATGGCACTCGCAATGGAACCTTTGATTCATGCAACTTGATAGCCGAGATGGAGATAGATTTGAGACGTTTACCCGTCGAGCGGCGATTTTAGCTCTGGGTACGACGGGCATTTTCACCGGCCTTGCGGCGCGGATGTATTACTTGCAGGTCGTCGAATCCACTCAATACAAAATGTTGGCTGAGGAGAACCGAGTAAACCGACGCTTGCTAACACCGTTAAGAGGTCGCATCCTAGACCGGTTCGGCGTTGATCTCGCGGCCAACCGTCAAAACCTCCGCGTCGTGTTGGTGCCAGAACAAACCAAAGATATTGATGCTACGCTTGATGCTCTTACCAAGATCGTGGTGGTACCAGAATCCTACCGACGCCGTGTTAAAAGAGCAGCAGCCCGACAGGCGAGGTTTATCCCGGTCACAGTGATGGAGAACCTTTCGTGGGAGGAGTTCGCGCGCATTAATGTGCGCAGCCCCGATCTACCTGGCATTCATCCGGAAGTGGGAAAAGCACGTGACTATCCTTATAGTGATCGTTTAGCTCACGTCATTGGTTATGTGGCTAAACCATCCGATGGGGATATGAAGGGTGACAAGGATCCGTTGTTACAATTGCCCGAATTTCGCATCGGAAAGAGCGGACTTGAGAAAACGCTGGACAAGAACTTACGCGGCCGAGCCGGGGCAAGCCATGTTGAAGTGAATGCTTATGGTCGGGTCATTCGCGAACTTTCCCGCGCCGAAGGACAACCGGGTGAGGACCTATCTCTGACGTTGGATATGGAAATACAAAATTTCGTCTATCGTCGGCTTGAAGGTCAAAGCGCTGCGGTTGTTGTCATGGATGTCAAAAATGGCGATATCATTTCTATCGCTTCAGCACCGGCGTTCGATCCGAATGCGTTTAACAAGGGGTTGAGCCAATCGGAATGGGATGGATTGCGGAATAACAAATTCAAACCTCTGATCAACAAAACCATTGCTGGGCTTTACTCTCCTGGATCGACGTTTAAAACAATTACAGCACTCACAGCATTGAAAAGCGAATTGGTTGATCCCAACGAGCGCGTTTTCTGTGGAGGAAAAACGCGCCTGGGTCGTCGGGAATTTCATTGCTGGAAAAAGCGCGGCCATGGTTGGATGGATATGCACAATGGGATTAAGAATTCCTGCAATGTATATTTCTTCGATCTGGCGAGAAAAATCGGCATCGATCAAATCTATGAAATGGCAACCCAATTTGGGCTTGGTCAAACTTATGATATTGGCATTCCCGGCGAAAAACCTGGTCTGGTTCCGTCAAACGGCTGGAAACAGGCTGTGCGCGGAGAGCCCTGGGTTGGAGGAGATACCTTTAACACAGCCATTGGCCAAGGATTTTTACTGACCACACCTCTTCAACTTGCAGTCATGGCGGCGCGCATCGCCAATGGAAAAGAGGCGGTATCACCCCGCCTCGTCCGTTCGATTGGTGCAAAAACTGAAACCAAAGATGAAAAAGTTAAATCCCTTCCCATAGATCCAGCTTGGATGTCTCTTGTGCAGCAAGGCATGATCGCTGTGATGAATGAGCCAGGCGGCACTGCGTTTGGCAGTCGGTTGCGTGGCAAAGGGCTTTCCATGGCCGGAAAGACAGGCACGGTTCAAGTGAGCCGCATCAGTAGACAAGAGCGCGCTGATGGCGTTGTCAAAAATGAAGACAAACCGTGGGAGCGTCGAGACCATGGTTGGTTCATCGGTTTTGGTCCGATTGATAATCCGCGATATGCAATTTCTGTTTTGGTAGAACATGGTGGTGGAGGTTCAAAAGCCGCTGCTCCCGTAGCCCGTGATATCATGCGCGAGGTGTTAACTCGAGATCCAGCATCTCTTTCGAACAGGGAAGTCGCCGTAATGACTTCGCTCAGCCAGGAAGAGGGAGGCTCATGAGCTATACTTATGGGCCTGGCGGCCGCGAGATTCCCATTTTTCAAAAACTACGCGAGTTCAATTGGAGCTTCGTTTTTCTAATTTGCGTCATTGGGAGTATCGGTGTAGCGATGCTCTATTCTACCGCACAGGGAAATATGGAACCGTGGGCCTCACGGCAGCTCATTCGGTTTATCATTGGCTTATGTGTTCTCTTTGTTGTGGCAATGGTCGACATACGTGTGTGGATGAGTTTAGCCTATCCGGCCTATGTGATCACCTTGGCTATGTTGATTGGCGTGGAGTTTGCCGGCGTCGAAGGTAAAGGCGCGCAGCGGTGGTTAGATCTTGGTTTATTCCGTGTGCAACCCTCAGAGGTTATGAAGATTGCTCTGGTATTAGCGCTCGCGCGCTATATCCACGGTCAAACATTTCCCGACATGTCTCGGATCCGCAAGTTGGTACCTGCTCTAGTGCTTGTTGCTATTCCGGTTGCGTTTGTTCTACGTCAACCAGATCTCGGCACCTCACTTCTATTGCTCGTGGGCAGTGGGATGATGCTGTTCTTAGCGGGTGTGAGCTGGCGCATTGTTGGGGTTGCCGGTGCAACGGCTGTTGGTGCAGCAGTTGTTGGATGGCAGTTTTTAAAAGAATATCAGAAACAACGCGTCTTGACTTTCATGAGTCCGGAGAGCGATCCCATGGGTGCAGGCTACCACATTTTGCAATCGAAAATCGCGCTTGGCTCCGGTGGCGTATTTGGCAAAGGTTATCTTCAAGGCACACAAAGCCAGCTTAATTTTCTTCCAGAGAAACACACAGACTTTATCTTCACCATGTACTCTGAGGAATTTGGATTGATGGGAGGAATTGTGCTCCTAGGTCTGTATTTTGTTCTATTGGCTTATGGTTTTTATTTTTCGTATCACTGCAGAAATCATTTTGGTCGCCTTGTGTGCACTGGGGTGATGGCGACATTTCTGCTTTATATCGTCATCAATGTGGCCATGGTCATGGGTCTCTTGCCTGTTGTGGGTGTCCCCCTCCCATTGGTGTCTTATGGCGGCACGGCCATGATGACCCTGATGTTTGGTTTCGGTCTGGTCATGAGTGTTTGGGTCCACCGAGAAATTGAGATCCCGCTGACATCCAAGGGGATGTTTTAATTCCTCCAAAATTTGAGATCGTTGGACGGACGGGGCTGACTTTTGCCCACATCGAGGCGGGCCTCGTCCGTACGCGACGCCTCCTTTCAAAATCGATAAGTTAGAATTGTCTTCCGATTGATAAGCGTCAATGTGTAGCGTCCGCTAAAGCACTACATTGCTTTGCGTTGGGATTCCCTTCACCTATAGGCGTAATTTGGTTGAAATGATGCAAAATCGGACCCACCCGACCAAAATGAACGCGCCGCATGCGGTCCCTTCCGGGATCGCCGCATGGTGGCTTTACGATTGGGCGAACAGTGCTTTTGGCACTCTCATTACAACTTTTATCTTCGGTCCTTATTTCATCTCGAACGTCGCACCCGATGTGACGCAAGGCACGGTCCTTTGGGGGTGCGCCTTAAGTATTGCCGCCCTTCTCGTTGCGGCCCTGAGCCCGCTGCTGGGCGCTATTGCGGATCAGGACGGCGGTCGCAAAACTTGGCTGTTTGCGACTACCGCTGCCTGCGTTGTCTTGAGTGGACTTCTATATTTCGTCGCGCCATCGTCCGACTACGTTGTGTTTGCGTTGAGCGTTTTTGTTGGCGCGGTCGTGGCCTCGGAATTATCCCTCGTCTTTTACAATTCGATGTTGCCGAACCTTGCACCGACGGGCCGGATTGGCTTTGTTTCGGGTTGGGGCCTAGGTGTTGGTTTTATTGGGGGCGTCACCTGTTTGGCAGCGGCGCTCTTTTTATTCGTGGATCCGAATGCCGTCTTTGCCGAGCTTGACAAAAGCGGCGCCGAGAATATCCGGGCGACGGCGCTACTCGTCGCAGTGTGGTATGCGCTTTTTTCTATGCCGCTTTTTTTGTTTACGCCGCAACAAAAGGGTTTGGCGAGAAATTCGACGGAGGCCGTGAAGACGGGGTTGAAGACGCT
>JAJFIN010000380.1 GCA_021774955.1 Alphaproteobacteria bacterium
TCGATGAGTTTGGCTTTTTCGAGTTCCATGAGAGAAGTCAAAACATCGTGCTTCCATTCCGAAGGCAGTCCTTTGGTCACACGCTCAAGGTCCCACCCCTCCAATAATTGATTGAACACCGTCAGGCCTTTGGGATTGGCGGCCAGGATGCGTTCTTGCTCTAACGTCAGTTCAGCGGGTTTATCGTCGAAACCTTCACGCGCCAATTTCGCCAACTCAAAAAAGTTGGTGTCGAGCAATGCACAAATTTGTTCCAATCGCTTGAGGGTAAAATTGCCTTGCGAAAACACACGCTTCACACTGGCATGAGAAATGCCCAGACCTTTGGCGACATCGAGATAAGTCATGCCGTTCGCGCGCAATGCTTTTTTTAATGCACTGGTCAGTTGATCTGTTTGGCTCATGGTTCCAATTCCCTCTCGCCTATTAAATCTTAAAGCACTTCTGCCACGCGGGCTCCATCGTGAATGGCACCGTCGATAAACCCAAGACCTTTACTGTCCCCGACGATGCTGACGTTGAGACCGTGGCTTTCTAATTGATCAACCAGATCTAAATTTTCACTCAGACCTTGAGCGATAATGACGGTATCAAAATCAATCGATCCTTCATTTGCATCCATCGATTGATAGATCACGCGACTTTTTTTAATCGCTTTGATCTCACTTACTGGGATCAGGGGAGCGCCTGCTTCTTTGATCTCATTCAACACCCGCCAGCGCCTGACCACAGAAAGGCCAATGCCGGGTTTTTTCTCGTCGTAGAGAACACTCACCTTACGCCCGCGTTCGACGAGGAATTCTGCAAGCTCAAGCCCCACCAGACCACCGCCAATAATAATTACACGTCGACCCAAAGGCAGCCACAAATGACTGAGCGAGCGAACCCTTCCTGGATCATTCATCATCCCCGTTACTGCGGCAAGTCGAACCAAACCACGTTTGAACGGATTGAGCTTAGTTACTTTGCGACCTCCGCCACCTTGAAACAGGGCGTGCAGGTCTGATCCGTCGAGCACATAGGATGCGTCTGATCCAGGTATTTGAGACCGCATCCGTGTCGCCCCCGTTGCCACGACCACATGGTCTGGTTTCAGTGCGTTGACCGTTTCCGGTGTTGCTTCGGTCGCCAAATGAATTTCAATGTCGAGCCGGTGCATTTCACCGATAAGATATTTCAGCAACCGTCCATTGGGTTCATAAGCGATGGCACCGATGCGCACCGTGCCGCCGAGATGTTTGTCGCGCTCGAACAGGATCACACGATGCCCCCGCAGGCGCGCCACGCGCGCAGCCTCCATACCCCCCGGGCCGCCGCCAATGACGACGATGGTTTTGTTCTGCGGAGCGGGCGTGATGGCCTTGTCATACTCGAGACCGGTATAGGCATTGACCGCGCATTTGACCGGTGCACTGAAGAAAATCTGGCTGACACAGATATAACAATAAATGCATGGTCTGATTTCTGCCTCGCGCCCTTCCGCTAACTTGCAAGGAAGATCAGGGTCGGCCAAGAGCTTGCGCGCCATAGCAATGAAGTCTGCTTTGCCATCCCGAACGAGAGTATTTGCCGCATCCGGTTCAATACGGCCCACGGCGATGACCGGCACCGAGACTTGCCGCTTAATTTCATGCGCGAATTCGGCAAAGCCCATCTCTTGGTGCACCAGCGGTGCTTCGGTAAAGGCCGCGCCGACCATCGGGTCGGCATAGGCGCTGACATGGACTGCATCGGCGCCCGCCTGTTCGGCGAGAACAGCAGTACGCTTGGCATCCTCAAGAGTGATGCCACCCGGCGTGCGAAACTCTTTGGCGTCGATGCGAACCCAGACGCCGAAGTCTGACTTAACCGACTTTTTGATTGCAGCGACCACTTCCTGCATCAAGCGAGCACGGTTTTCGATGGGGCCGCCATATTCGTCCTCGCGGTGGTTAGCGTAAGGCGACAAAAATGCGGATATAATATATCCGTGTGCGCAATGTATTTCGACACCATCAAAGCCGGCTTTTTCAAGTCGCACCGATGCGGCAACAAAGTGCTCGATCAAGCGGGTGATGTTACCCTTGTCGGCCTCTTTGTACGCAACCTTAGCACCTTCCTTCATGAACGAATTGATGTAGCGCCCCATCTCATCTTGGGTCAGCGCCTCCATCATATCGGTTTCAGAAAACTTCGGAATCGATGGCACAAGTTGAGGGCGACCTTCGGCAATATCGCAGACCGCAACCTTCCCGGCGTGCTGAAGCTGGATCGCGATCTTGGCGCCGTGGCGATGAATACGGTCGGCCATTGCTGTCAGGCCTGGCAGGAAGCGATCGTCTGAAAGCCCAACCTGGTTGGGGATGGCGGTTCCTTCGGGATAGGCAATTGCGCCGACACCCATGATGATCAATCCAGCACCGCCTTTGGCACGAGCCTCGTAATAGGCTTGGATGCGTTCACTACAGGTTCCATCACTCTCCCCGAGATTGGTTCCCATGCCGGCCATGACGATGCGATTGCGCAGCGTGAGACCGCCAATCTTCCCCGCATTCATCAAGTTCTTGTAGCGCTCCGTACTAGCCATCCATTTGCTCCCGGTATTTTTCTTGAGAGCGTTATGTCACAAATATCGTAACCCAGGCAACCATTATTTGATACTCTTTAGATCACATGTTGAAATTCTGATACTTCGGCCGGTGGAGTTGCTCGGCTGCAACTCATTGGTTAGGCTCTCGGCAGCGATCCTCCGAGCGTTTTCTCATTCAATCTAACGGACCTGAAATGACACTCTCGAACTTTCTGTCGGTGGCCCTTCCTTATGCCTATTGGGTCTATCTGGTGATTGCGATTGTGGTTTTTACTCTGTTGATTTTCCTGAGCGCACCTTATGGCCGCCATAACCGTCAAGGCTGGGGACCTCAGATGAATGCGACATTGGGTTGGACGATCATGGAATCGCCGGCCTTGTTTATGCCAGTCCTGTGCCTCGTCATAGCGGGCGTGCAGCTAACACCGGTGACACTTGCCTTTATTTCCCTGTGGTACATTCACTATGTACAAAGAACAATTATCTACAATTGGCAGCGACGACACAGCACCAAACAATATCCTATTTTCATCTGTGCTCTGGCTTTCGTCTATAACATTTTCAATGGCTACGTCGTTGCCTGGGATGTCTACGTCACCGATCCGATGACCAATACTGACTGGCTTTTGTCTTTACCCTTCATCTGCGGCGTGATCCTGTTTACGGTTGGCATGGCGATCAATATTTCTTCTGATCGACTTTTGCTGCGCCAACGCAATTCCCATTTGGAGGGATATATCATTCCTAACCAAGGACTGCACCGGTTTGTTGCCTCGCCTAATTACTTTGGTGAGATGTTAGAATGGGCAGGCTTTGCCATTGCGACCTGGTCGGTGGGGGGTGCACTGTTTGCTCTTTTCACCATTGCCAATCTGGGGCCGCGCGCCTTTAGCAATAGAGCCTGGTACCGCGAAACCTTTGCCGACTATCCCAAAGAGCGCAAAGCCTTGATCCCGTTCATATTGTGAGGCTCAAAGATGGAACAGCGCAACATGGAAGGTAAAACAATATTGGTCACCGGTGGTAATTCCGGGATTGGTAAGGCCACCGCTCTGGAGCTTGCGTGCAGGGGCGCACGGGTTGTTATCGGGTGCCGATCACTGGAGCGCGCGCAGGGTGTGCAACAAAACGCATTGAGCAAAGGTTATGAGATAAAGGCACTGGCGCTGGATCTTGCAAGTTTTACTTCTATTCGTTCATTCGCCGATCAATTTCTAAACGAAGAAGCACGATTGGATGTTCTCATCAACAATGCAGGTGTGATGCCGCTCAAATTTGGTCTCACAATAGACGGATTTGAATCGAATATCGGGATCAACCATCTCGGTCACTTCCTATTGACTAATCTGCTAACGGATCGCCTTGTCTCTTGCGGACCGTCACGGGTTGTTACTGTGTCCTCTGTTGCTCATAAGAGTGGGAAAATCGACTTCGATTCCTTCCGCGATGAAAGAGCGTTCTCCTCGATCAAATCATACGCGCAAGGCAAGCTCGCCAACCTTTTGTTCAGTAACGAACTCGCGCGCCGCCTTTCGGGCACGGGCGTCACATCAAATGCCCTCCATCCCGGTGTCGTTGGCACGGGTATTGCGCGCGACTTACCGCGCTTCATTCAAAAGGTTATGCCGCTCGTCACCTTGTCGCCAGAGAAGGGAGCGGCGACGTCGCTTCACTTGGCTTGTGATCCTGTTTTGACTGACGCGACAGGCGGCTATTATCAGAAAAGCACAGCTACTCGCCCCGCCCCTCAAGCACTAAACCAAGAGCTCGCCGCGCGCTTGTGGCAGGTGAGTGAAGAGCTTACCGGACTAGCCTAACACAAACCGCATAGCAGACACGGTCCTATTGACCCCTTTGCGCTAAGCGTTATCTTCAATCTATAAGATGGCGCCGCACCTACCCCGGCTCACAAAGGAGCAAAATATGAACACTCGGATTTCTCACCTGATCATTCTGTGTGGTGGCTTTTTCATCGGCCTAACTATGAGCGCGTGTGCTGAAGAGAGTGGCCATTGGCCAGCCGGCGCCGAAGTTTACTTCATCGCTCCTGAAGACGGTGCTACAGTTTCCAGTCCGGTGCGCGTAGTGTTCGGCTTGCGCGGTTTGGGTATTGCACCTGCTGGTGTTGATGAGAGTGGAACTGGCCACCACCATCTCCTTATCGATACAGAGGTGCCCTCTGGTGAGGACCTTCAATATGCATTGCCGAGCGATGAACAGCATGTACATTTTGGACGCGGGCAAACAGAAGCCTTGCTCGACCTCGCGCCCGGTGAGCACACGTTACAAATGATCCTCGGGGATTGGAGCCATGTGCCCCATGATCCGCCGCTGGTTTCGCGCAAGATCATTATTCATGTCGAATGAAGGGCGTATCGAGAAAAGGTAATCTTTTATTCTTTACACGGTTTCTCTGATCGACGTTTTGCTTCTAATGAGAGAATGCCACTCTCTGAGTTTTCGCTCAAAAATATCAAGATCCATCGGTTTAGCGATATAGTCATCCATACCCGATTCTAGATATGACTCGCGATCACCTTTCATGGCATTTGCGGTTAGAGCGATAATTGGAATCGAAGCGAGAGACCCATCCATCGCCCGAATGATTTTTGTTGCACCGATGCCATCAATAATCGGCATCTGGATATCCATGAGAATCAAGTCGAGGTCTGGGAGAGTATCCTTACGCAACCGTTGGATAACCTGCTTACCGTCTTCAACGACCTCAAACTCACATCCTAGTTTCTTTAGAACCATCCCTATGAGACTGCTATTCACTTTATTGTCTTCGGCCACAAGAATTCGAAAGCCGTCGAGTTTTCGTGATGTGGCAATTTGTGAATGAACAGCCTCTTCATCGCTCACACCCATTGGGCTTTGACAATCTGAAACCAGACGCATCAAAGGTTTGGGCGTGAGAGGCATTTCCAAGCGCACATCCGCGACCTTAATTTGACTGTCTGCCATGGTCGTTCCAATCATGACAATCTTCGATGGTTTTTGTGATGGCTCCTGTGTGGTTTTGTTGAGTTCTCGCAACTCGGGCAGGTGAATTGTTACCTCGTCGCAGAACACTAGATCATAGCACTTGCTGGTAACATCCGTGATCCCCGCCTCAAATAACTCTGTCTCGACATGCATGGAGTTAAGTTGATCCGAAACCGTTTTTTGAACAATGTCATTGCCAACTGCAATCAAGGAGCGTTGCACGGAGAGTTTATCACTCGTGCGGCTCCAAATAGACGTGGCACCCAATCCCCCTGCTTGCCCCACGCGATTTGGGATTGTAAACCAGAAAATAGATCCTTGGTCTTTGACGCTCCGCAACCCGGTATCCCCACCCATCAGCTCGACAAGATTTTTACAGATGGTGAGACCAAGCCCGGTGCCGCCATATTGGCGTGTCGTCGATGAATCTGCTTGGGTAAATCGATCAAAAACCACACGTTGCTGCTCATCACTCAACCCAATGCCAGTATCGAATACTTCAAACAGGACTGTCGATGATTGCTCCGGATCAAGGCGAACATGAATCCGTACACCACCCGTTTTGGTAAACTTCAGAGCGTTGCTCACCAAGTTGAGCAATATCTGACGTAACCGTCCGGCATCCGACCAGATAGACGACGGCACGTTTGCGTCAATCGACGCAGCTAGTATGAGATCTTTTTGTCTGGCTGTGCCGGACATCAGTTGGCAAACCGATTCTATGGTCGCCAGCAGATCAGTTGACGACATTTCCAATTCAAGTTTGCCCGCCTCAATTTTTGAAAAATCAAGGATGTCATTGATGATCTCAATCAGGGCATGCCCTGATTGTGTGATTGTATCAACACACTGACGCTGTTCCTCATCCAAATCTGATCTCTGCAATAGTCCTGCTACACCGATTACACCGTTCATCGGTGTCCGAATTTCGTGGCTCATCGTTGCAAGAAACTCAGATTTCGCACGGTTTGCTGCTTCAGCGAGTTCTTTTGCGTTTTGTAATTCAGCGGTTCTCGCCTGCACGACATTTTCGAGGCTGTCGCGTTGCTTGAGGATTTCCCGGCCATGTTCGTGGAGATCCGTGAGCATCGCAATAAATGTGCGGCGTAAAACACCCACTTCATCATTTCGGGCAAGGGCTTTTGCATCGGCCACTTCTTTTACGAACAAATCACTTGCCAGGTATTGGTCTCTCGTATCTTTGTCGGTAATTCCCTGCGCGATCCGGGTGACCTGTTCAATCGGAGCCACCCATCTGAGAACAAAGTACCAGGCCAAGCTAATGGCCACGATTGCGATCAACAGAAACAAAAACAGAGTTGTCGACATCAACTGATCAACATGCGCCTCAATCCGGTCCGATCTCATCCCGATACGAACCGCCCCAATTGGTTCAAACACTCCAACTGTCGTCGCGTCCGAGCGCTCACGGTCACCTTGCGAAACGTTAGCAGAAAAAGCGCCGCTAACGATGTCGCGAAACAGAGGGACGACAATGTGATAACCTCTGAACGCGCATGCCTCTATCTCCCGATTTCTGTGTTTGCCGGAAAAATCGATGATGGGTGCCGTTGATACGATGGGTAACCGCTTGGATACTGTGTCGAGACATTCATCGCTGATACTATTTTGTGATGAGACCAGTCTCTCACCTTGTATGTTGGTAAAGGAGATGTATTCCAAATCGAGCTCATCAATATGCTCGGTGATGATGTCCTTTAACTCAGCACGGTCTTGAATTAAGACGGAATACATTCCGTGGCTTGCAATATTTGAAGCCAAGACCAATCCGCGCTTGGTCAATTCTCCATGTAGCATCTGCTTTGAAGAGGTCACGTGAAACAGCGATAGTGATAAGCCCGAAACAGCCACTACACCAAAAACAAATGCGACCGTTGTTGATTTAAAACCGAACCTGAACGGCATCATCACCGCACGCCCCTTCTTCTCATGCCGGTAGCACTTCAATTATAGGTTTTCGTCTGACCGCTATTCGATCTATAATTATGTAGTTCAATTATACCATTGGTTGGTGTGGTGCACATATACTATCTCGATCCCATGTCAAAATTCTCTCATGACGCGGTGTATGCTGAATTAATGGTTTGTTTGGTATCTAACTGAAAACTCTATTTGCAACGTATGTGCGCCTTGCGGTTGACCTTTTTAAAAATCAAAATGACAGGCGACCTCATGCGTCTCTCCACCCGGCTGGTTAACCTCACGCAGAAGCGGTAACTCCTTGCGACAACGGTCTTGAACATGCGGGCATCGCGTGTGGAACGGACAACCGGAAGGGGGATCAATAGGAGATGGGACATCTCCGGTTAGCACTTGGATTTCAGATTCACGGTGAGGATCCGGCACTGGGATAGCCGAAATCAATGCCTGCGTATAAGGATGTTTTGGTGTCAGGTGGATTTCGTCAGCACCACTTAACTCAACAATCTTGCCCAGATACATAATGGCAATCCGGTCGGAGATGTGTTTCACCACGGCCAAGTCGTGAGCGACAAAAAGATAAGACAGCCCAAACTCGCCTTGGAGGTCGATGAGAAGATTTAGGATCTGACTTTGGATTGATACATCAAGGGCTGAGACCGGTTCATCGCAAATAATCAGTTTTGGGTTGAGTGCGATAGCTCGGGCAATACCAATACGCTGTCGCTGACCGCCTGAAAATTCAAACGGATAACGCACACCGGCATTCGCAGGAAGCCCGACGATCTCAAGGAGCTCCGCAACCTTCTTTCTGCGCCACTCGGCATCGCCCATTTTATGAACGAGAAAAGGTTCGCCAACGATGGTATCGACATTGTGGC
>JAJFIN010000039.1 GCA_021774955.1 Alphaproteobacteria bacterium
CCGACGTCGGTCGTGTTGCAGAACAAATTTTGAAAGCTGTGCGTAGCGGGGTGCTAGATCCGGTTATTCCGGTCGCGGAGGATCTTGTTCGTCGTTTCCCAGGCCACCCCGGCGCCCAGCAAGCCATGGCTGAAGTCTATATCGGCTTGTCTAAGTTCGATAAAGCGGTAAAACACGCCAAACGGGCGGTGGATGCAGCCCCCAACCATCCAATGCCTTATGTGATTTTGGGCCTTTGTCTGCGCAAGGCTTATCGCCACAAAGAGGCGGCGGAGGTTTTAAACAAGGCGGCGGAATTGGGGAAAAACGATCCTCGCATGTTGGCCACCGTTGGCAATCTTTTCGAACAATTAGAGATCATGGATCGGGCACTTGAATTGTTTCAGCAAGCGCATGATTTGGACCCGAAAAATCCGGACTACATTCAGCGTGTTGCCGGTACTCTGAGATTTATGGGTGAGTTTGAAGCGGCAGAAGATGCTTGTAATCAAGCCATCGCCCTCAAATCTAGCGAATGGTTCGTCTATTATACGCGGTCTGGACTGCGCAAGCAAAGTAAAGACAGAAACCACATCGAAGAACTTGAATCAATCCTCAGAAAAGGTGTCGATGATCATCGCGGCAAAACGCATGTGCTTTTTGCTCTTGCCAAAGAGTATGAGGACTTAAACGAACCTGAAGCCTCGTTCAAAAACCTAAAGGCGGCGTGCGACAATCATCGTCAGAAAATCAATTACGACGTTAATTATGATTTACGTACATTCGATGAAATCATTGAGACCTTTGATCGTTCGATGTTTGAAAAAAGCATTGAAGGGTTTGATGCGCGCGATCCTATATTTATCGTTGGCATGCCAAGAACGGGGACCACGCTTGTTGAACGCATCATTGGCAGTCATTCAGAAGTCCATTCGCTGGGCGAGATGGCTACATTCTCGCAACTTTTGGTGCGGGCAGTAAAAGACAAGACCGGAACCCACAATGTCCCACCGGAAGAGCGCGTGAGACGCACCGCTGAAGTCGATTTCAAATCCGTTGGCAAAGCTTATGTCGACGGGATGAAGTTCAAACGCAATAAGAATGTTCCGCGCTTCATCGACAAACTTCCCTATAATTATTTGAATGTGGGACCAATTCACCTGGCTTTGCCGAATGCCAAGATCGTCCAATTGGTACGCCATCCCATGGATACATGTTATGCGATCTATAAAACCCTATTTGGCAATGCCTATCCATTTTCCTACGATTTGGTGGAGCTTGGGCAATATTACTCGGCCTATTACAAAATAATGGGACATTGGAAAGAGATGTTACCTGACGATGTTTATCGCATTCGATACGAAGATGTGGTTGACGATCAAGAAAATCAATCTCGGAAACTGCTGGAATTTCTGGAGCTCGAGTGGGAGGATGATGTTCTTGAATTTTATAAAAACAAACAAGCCTCAACGACGGCGAGTGCGGCTCAGGTGCGTAGCCCAGTCTATAAATCATCCGTACAGAAATGGCGCGCTTACGAAAAAGAGCTGACACCTCTGATGGACATACTTGAGAAAAACGGGATTGATATTTCGTAAATTCAATTACCCACTGAGTTTCTCAGTACACTTATTCGTTATCCTGAGGAGGATGTGCAACATCCGTCTCGAAGGATAGGCGTACATCCTCCATGCTCCTTCGAGACGCCGCCTTTGGCGGCTCCTCAGGATGACCGCTTGAGATTGGAATTGGTTTTTTGGTTTTAGCAATGAAGTTATCAACTAACCTAAAAACTCAAGTTGGGCGCGTCAAATGTTCAGGCATGTCATCCAAAACCGGGCCGAGTGCTTCAATCAATTCACCCAGATGAGGTTCATAGTTTTTCCAAAAATCTTTGGCGCCGGTATAAATGGGTTGCCGCACCTGCTCAGAACTTGCTGTTCTTACCGCTCTTTCGGTTTCATAGAAACGCAACACTGCTTCTTCCCAATCGAGATCGCAATGAGCAAGCATTCTTCGCGCTTGCGTCTCGGCATCAGTGACAACATCTTCGTACTGAACATGAAGAACTTTACCCGGTAACACGTCATCCCAATGGGTCATAATGCGCATATATTGACGATAGTAATGGCCAATGTCCGACAGGCTATAAGAGAATGTTTGGCCCTTGGCAAACATTTGTTTCCAGGTACTAAAACAAGTGTCGAGCGGATGACGCCGTGCGTCAATTATTGTGGCATTGGGAAGTATGAGGTGGATGAGGCCAATGTGGAAGAAATTGTTTGGCATTTTGTCGGTGAAGTGGGGAAGGCCAGATCGCAGATGTGTCGTTTCGCTGATATAGGCCTGGCCGAATTGTCTAAAAACATCAGCATCCAAAGCCTCTAGTTTGGCAGGATACTTCAGTGTGTTGTCTTTCGAATGGCCAATCTTTTGAGCGGTTTGAGGGATATTCGCAAGTTCTCTAGTGCCTTCCACTTGCGTATGACTAACCAGAATTTGTTCAACCAAGGTAGATCCGGAGCGGGGTAATCCAAGAATGAAAATGGGGGAGCGATCTTGATAGCCCCAACCTTTTCGCACATCGAAGAATTCACGCGTGAAGGTTTCCACGATGCGATTAGCGAGGTCTTCCGTTTCCTGCGGATCATAGCGAACAAGCTCTCGCTTATTATCGTTGCCGCGCTTCAGATATCGAAATGCTTTGTCAAAATTCTTCTGAGCTTCGTAGGCCTTACCGAGAGCGAAGCAGAAACTTATCGCTGATTCTTCTGGCAATTCACCCTCCAGCTGGCGTTCCATTTCGTTGATGTCTTCGTCGTTGAATTTCAATGTCTTTATCTCCGAAAGGCTCCAATAAAACTCCCCAACAGACGGGTGGTGTGCAATTCCTTGGCGATAAGCCTCGATGGCTACGTCCTGATTTCCAAGAGTTTTGTTGATATCCCCGCAATTGATCAGTGCCACGATATTCGTAGGGTCGAGTTTCAGAACCTTTTGAAAGGTCTGGAGTGCCTGTTCTTCGTTACCCTGTTTGAGATAGCATTGCCCTAGATTACACGCCCATTGGGAATTTTCAGGGTCGAGATCAATTGCCTTTATGTAGAGAGAATTAGCCTCTTCAAATTGGTCTTCTTCCGAAAGAAGCGCAGCCAAATTGCTGTTTGCCATAGGCGAAGTTGGTTGGAGAGCAAGTACCTTTCGAAGAAGTAATTCAGTTTGAGTCAGATCTCGTCGTTGTCGGGCCATTGTTGCCGAAAGAGTTAAGGCATCGATGTTGTCTGGTTGTTCTACGAGAATACCATTGAGAAGCGTTTCTGCCTGGTCGAAATCCTTGTCCTTAAGCAAACCAACTACTCTCGCCATGAGTTCCTGACTTTGTTCGGCAGAATCGTCAGAAAGAGGTGGTGTTATGGGCGAAGAGGGTGTCGTTGATTGGGCTGACGATTCTTCGATAGCCGTGAAAATTTGTTCGATGCTAGACTGGATCTGAATGTTCAGCGGATCGAGCCTTAGAGCTTCGCGAAACGCCTCAAGCGCAGCATCAAGCTTTCCTTGGGCAGCAAGAACAATTCCGCGTTGTTCGTGTCCTATGGCCACGTCGGGCGCTGCTCGCGTTGATAGCGTAAGCGCAATTTCAGCATCTTGGAGGTCGCCCAGCTGCATCAAAGCAGTACCAAAAATCCGAAGAATATTTGGTTCGTCCGGGACCTTCTCTAATGCCTCGCGGGCGCGTTCAGCGGCTGCCTGAGGGTTACCAGCCTTAAGGTGATCTACCAATTCGTTTAGGATGGTTTCCACGACGTGTTGCGTTGGTTGGCTCATGTTGATTTCAGCTCATGTGATTAGATCATTATTATTGTTGCGGATTAGCACATTATGGAGGGCGATGTTAAGCAGCCTTTTAGAAATAGTAGACAGCAAATGCTGCATAAAAAAAACGGCGGGCCGAAGCCCGCCGTCCAATCGTTAACAATCGTAGAGTTCCTAGAATTTCGCGCGAACGCCGAATCGGAAGTAACGACCAACAACATCATAGAGAGATGCGTCGGTGTTTGGCCCGGCAACAAATCCAGCCACAAACACTGGTGGTTGTTTGTCAGCAACGTTCTCGATGATGAGAGACGTTTCAACGTTCTCAGTCACGAACCAACGGATGGCGATGTCATGGTAGAACACTGGATCAACATACGGATAGTAAGCAGCATAGTTGGTGCTATACCCATAGTCGTTCAATTCACCGATGCGTTCCATTTGCCATGAGAACTGCCAATCGTTGACACTGTAGGTGGTTCGCATGTTCAGACGCCATTCAGGGAAAGCAAGACCAAGGCCATAATGGATGCCTTTATACTCATTCCCATCAAACTCGTAAGAGTCCAAGTATGTTGTCAACAAGGTGAAATCGATGCCACCTGGAAGCGGAATACCAAACTCTTCAAGATCAGCTGAGTAGTCGACTTGGATGTCGATACCAGCAGTCTCAACTTGAGAAACATTGGACTGGAAGTTGTCAATGCCAGCCATGTCGCCACTTGGCAGACGTTGTGGAATTTGGCTACAAATCGGGTCAAGATTACCCAGCCCTGGCGTGGCTGATGCAAAACATTTAGCTATAATGCCCGCGGCACCACCCACACCTTGATATCCGATGAAATCTTCAATCTCGATCTTATAATAGTCGATCGACATTTGAAGATTACCCCATGGAACAAAGGTCGGCGTAATCACAGCGCCAAAGGTAAAGGTGTCGGATTTTTCTTCATCCAACAGAGGATTACCAGAACGGAAAGCTTCAACCTGTGTATCAGATTGTGTGAATGTCGATTGAACAGCGACAGGCAATCCGAAAAAGGCGCAAAGCTCAGAAATAGCACCTGTAACCCCAACACCTCCGACACTGTTACACGGATCTGTGTAACGCGGGAAGTTTTGGTCACCAGCCTGGAACAATTCGAACACAGATGGCGCGCGCGTTGCTTGCTGGAAACCGATGCGGAAACGAATGTCATCAATCGGTTGCCATTCGCCAAGCGCTTTCCAGGCTGTCGTTTCGCCAACAGAAGAATAGTCAGAATAACGATAACCAAGCTCCAAGCCCGCGTATTGAGCAAATGGAAGGTCAGCAACAAGTGGAACCAATGTTTCGATGTAGATTTCACGAACATCAGTTTTACCAGCTGAAGGTTGAACAGCGTTAAAGCCGATCAAATCGCCTTGACTAGCATCAGCGGGTGTAAATTTGATCTCATCCTGACGATACTCTGCCCCAATAGCGACCGCGAGAGGACCAGCAGGAAGTTCAAACAAATCACCAGCAACAAATCCAGACAGAATTTGTTGTTCGTATACATGTAAATCTGTCACCGACCCGTGACGAATGTGGTCAGCTTGGGCTGCTGTGATACTGCCCTGACCCCAAATTTGGATCTCTGTACAACCGGCAGCTGAACCAGCTGGGCAGCTATTCAGGGCATTCTGCAACCGAGCCTTCGACATGTCATTAAACAGAACATCAGTCTGTTCTGCCCGGGCAAAGGAATAATAAACATTCCAATCCCAATCGCCAAAAACTGTTCCTTTGAATCCAAACGTTGTTTGCAAGAATTTCTTGTTAAACGTCTGGATACGAGGCCCAACTTCTTCCATCCGACGCTGAACAGTGACAGGAGCGAATGGATCTGGTGCTGAACCGACTGTTCGAGATGCGAGAAGCGCATCCAAGCCAGGGATGGCCAACACGCGCGCATTGTAAATACCAGAACCGGGGCTGGTCTCTACTGGAACTGTAACCCGGTTACTGCCAGACAACGGAGCCGGAGCCAGTTGAACGCCAGTCCGCGAGTCTGTGTACAACACTTCCGCATAGAAATTAATATCATCGGTAATGTCATAATTAGCCATGGTGCCAACGGTGATCCGATCAGCCGGCAGTATCAAAGCATTTGGTGGCGCAAAGTTATAACCACCTTGTGTTCCACGAGCCACTCCGCTGGCATCAGGATTGACGCTGTAACGGGTTGCACAATTGGTTGCTGGTGCAGGACAGGCTGGATTGTTACCAAATGAGTTCAACAAGGAATTTTCAAGTGTACCACCTACAGTCCGCGATGAATTAAATAACGCGTTCTTTGAGAAGTCACGTGATCCCTGAAGTACTTGTTGGCGATCGTAGTAAGATACGTAAAGAACCGCATTACCACGACCCGAGTCGAAGTTGCCACCGATCGTAACGTCGACCGTATATTCAGTAGCGTCACTCTCTTGCGACTGAGCACCTTGAGCGCCAATTTCAACACCTTCGAAGTCATTCTTAAGAATGAAGTTGACAACGCCGGCTAGAGCATCAGAACCGTACACAGCGGAAGCCCCACCGGTCACAACTTCCACGCGCTCAACTAAGGAAGCAGGAATGACGTTCAAGTCAACGATACCTTGCTTGTCTGACGGTGACAAACGACGACCATTGATGAGAACGAGTGTGCGTTGTGAACCAAGGCCGCGAAGGTCAACCGTTGCTTGACCCCCATTACCCGGATTGTTGGATGTGTTTGAAAGACCTGGAACAACTTGAGGCAATTCATTGAGAAGTGCTTCCACATTGGTCACACCGGCAAGCTCAATGGCTTCTTGGCCAATAGTCGTCACAGGGCTGTTTGCGATAAAGTCTTTACGAGCAAGACGCGAACCCGTGACGAAAACTTCGTCCGTAGCTTCATCATCCTGCGCGATTGCGGCCGTGTTGGCCGAAGTAACAGCGGCAGCGGCAAAACCCGTCAACATCGTTGAACGGAGCAGGCGACTGCGCAGTCGTTTATCAATCATGAGAATACCCCAAGTTAGTTGCTTTGAACACAACCAGCAGCCAGCCCTAACAAGGGCAAACTGCTGATCGAATGAACCGATTTCCCCCCAAGGAAACCGAGACAAGAATGAGGAAAATGCTATCCTCCCCATACTCTTGTTGGCGACGGTAGGCTGACTCCCCCTAGATCGCAATTGGTCTTTGCCTCCAATTTCCCTAATTCCCAAAACTGTGGCAATTTCGCCTCATTTGCTATTCCGCGGCAACGAAGGCCTTATCAACTCCGATTTGCGTACATTAACAGTCCCGACGAGGGTCAGTTTTGTAATTTAATTATACAATAAGAGATTGTTATAAATAAAATAGAGCGTAATAAATTTGTTATATTAAGCTCTGATTGAAGGAAGCTGCCACTTTGGTGAAGCTGCCTCCAGTTCTTGTGATGTGGATGACACACAGATCGGATTGAGTCGGGTGAACAGAACTCAAGATTCGTCCGGCACCGGTAGGATATCGAAGGCCACCGTCATTCGGTGGGAATCTGAGTGGAACGGTTCCGTGCCGTGCCACATGTAAGAGGGAAACAGCCCGAGTTTACCGACCTCAGGTTCAATCCACTTATGGGGTTCTTGATCATGGCCAGGCAGCCGATTGGGTTGGCCAAATTTCAACCATCCGGCCTTTTCACTGCTGCCGGACACTTCACTGGGAACCTGGACGTAATAGGCAGAACTAATCCAGCCATTGCCGTGCACATGGTTTTTATGAAAGCCACTGGCGTTCAGGCGCACCGACCAACTTGAAACAAAGGCAAAGTCTTTTGTCTTCCGTGACAAGAACGGATGATCTGGGTCGTCGGGCAGAGCATCGATATGCTTTTGAATAGCAATTTTTAAAGCATCTCTCAGCTCGACAATGATTGGTTCTTCACTGTCAAAAAGCGACCCATAGGTTTGACTGCCATTGCGCAAGGTTTGCTCCAACGGGTGGTGTTTCATCGTATGCATTTCATCGAGTTTCTGTGCCAACTTGCGATTAAACGCATCCAGATTTCGGTAGCCCGGCGGGGTCTCAATGAACTGCGCCCCAACAAAATTGTCATAGTCATTGATGTAGTGCGATCGCGGGTCGCCTAAATTCCGGTAGCACAATTCGAGCAACGCAATGCGCTCGGCATCCATCTGCTGATAGAGACAAATGGCGGGATCACACTTTTCGAGCACCTCAAGCGCGTCTTGATAGCGGCCCAGGTAAATCAAAGTCTTTGCTTCACTGACGAAATAATATGGGTTTAACCGGCCAAGGTGAGCTGCTTTTGCGTGATGGGGCACGGCTTCTTCAAAGCGGCCCTGTAGGGTATAGCACCGGGCCATAGCGTCGTTTGCACGGGCGTCATCCGGAGCAATTTCCAAAGCTTCTCGAATAATGGGTTCAGATTTTTCGTATTCATCTTGTGTTTGATGAATGTCGGCATGACGCAACCGAAGATGAAACGCGTTCGGTTTTAATTTCTCTGCTTCTTTAAACGATTCCAAAAACTCATCGTGGTCTCCGGCCATCCACAACATCTGATTGAGTTCGTAATGGGCGTCTTCCAATTCCGGATCTATCGCGATGGCTGATTTAAAGCAGATTTTGGCGTCATCAATTTGATCAAGCTGATTATAGATGCTGCCCATCACGCAATAGGCCAAAGCGTTTTGAGGGTTTTGCATGAGTGCGTTGCGAAGACATTCAAGCGCAGACGCCGGCTCATTGATCATGCGATAGGCCGTCCCAAGATTAAAAAAGGCCAGCTCGTAACGCGGTTCTATCTCCAATGCCTTTTGAAAACATTCGATCGCTTCATATATTTTTCCCCAATCCTTATAAACCGCGCCAAGAGAATTATGAACGCGTACGGCTTTATCGTCGATCTGCAAGGCACGACGCAATGCAGTCTCGGCATCACTGAGTTGCTTAGCCTTATGCAGTGCGGTTCCGAGGTTCATCCACCCATCGAGAAACCCTGCATCAATGGTCACCGCACGCCTGTAAGTTTGGATAGCTTCTTCAACGCGGTTGGTATCAGTCAACAGATTACCAAAATTGTTAAGAACGTTGGGTTGGCGTTTGTTGATGCCAAGTGATTGTCGGAAATAAACCTCCGCTTGATCCAATTCGCCGCGTGCTTTTACCAATAGCGCGAGTAATTGATAGGCATCAGCTTTGTTTTGGTCGTTGGTGTCAAATTCCAAGATTCGACGGTAGAACTTTTCCGCATTTTCAAGATCGCCCTGTCTATGGGCTTCCATTCCACTGGCAAGATCGTTTTGGGTAGAAGTTGTTGTCATTGAAGGTGTACTCAACACTTGTTGTTTCAAATTTGGAAAATCGAATTTAGCTGTTTCGGTCGATAGAAATGTACCGGGTCCGATGGATGTTCACGACGTTATCTTCCCACCCACGGACATAAGTGTGAACGAGGCTTTTCGACACAGAGAAAAACACCGGAACCAGCGGCATCTCATCTAGGACAATTTGCTCTGACTGTCTCAAAATAGCGGCACGCTCTTCAAGATCCATGGTTTGAGCAGCCTGATCCATCAGATTGTCAAACTCCAAATTGTTATATTTACCATAGTTCATTTGCCCGCTACTCGATTGCAGGAGAAAGAAGAAGTTTTGAGCGTCATTGTAGTCGGCAATCCAGCCGGCATCGGCCACCGCGAAATTTCCCGTTCTCAAATCGTTGTAATGAACTTTGACCTCAGTTTGTAAAAGATCAGCTCGAACGCCAGCCTCTTGCCACAATTTGCGAGTGACTGTCGCGCTGCGCCGCAGGTCGCGGTTCTCGCGATGCCTATAAATAAACTGAAGAGGATTTCTGTCATCGAAACCTTCTTCTTTGAGCAGCCTCCGAGCAATCTCAATCCGCTCTTCACGTGGCAGATCTTTGAAGAACATTTCCGGTCCATCCCCATAATTACTCACCCCTGGTGGAATGAACGAAAAAGCTGGGATTTCGCCTACACGTCGCACTTTGTCTGTTATTAGATGGCGTTCCAAAAGCATCGACAGGGCCATTCTAACCTTTGGGCGATCAAATGGTGGGGATTGGGTATTAAAGATAATGTAGCTCACACCCATATAGGGCGCGATCCGTGTCTCGTTCGGATAGTTTTCCCTTAACCATTCAATTTGCTCAGCAGGGAAATCATTATTGAGGTCGATCTCTCCCGCTCGAAATCGTTTTAAGGCAGCTGTGGATTCGGGTGTTGGGTAAAAGATAACGTTTTGAATTTGTACGTTTGCCGCGTCGTAGAACAGTGGATTTTTTTCCGTACGGACGTGATCATTGGGACGCCAGTCTTTCAGAACATAGGCGCCATTGCTCACAACATTTTGTGGTTTAATCCAAGCGTCCCCGTGGAGTTCTACGATATGTTTAGGAACTGGGAACGTTGTATAGTGCGTAAGGAGCTGTAGAAAAAATGGGGCGGGGTTTTCTAAGGTGATCTCAAGTGTGC
The DNA here is from genome assembly GCA_021774955.1 of Alphaproteobacteria bacterium. GTDB lineage: Bacteria > Pseudomonadota > Alphaproteobacteria > M2410 > M2410 > JAJFIN01. Next base: position 10,294 of record JAJFIN010000039.1, read on the forward strand.
GATCATCCAGCGCTCGAACACCAAGCTCTTCAACAGGAATTTGACCGGAATTAACAGGTGCTGCATCTTTGATCACATACAGAAGAGACGCATATTGAGCAGCCGTCACCGGATTTAGTATGCGGCGCAAAGCGAATTCGAAGTCATACGCTGTGACCGGGACACCATCAGACCAAACATGGTCTTTTCTTATGGCGAAAGTGTAAGTCAATCCGTCTTCACTGATGACCCAGCTTTCTGCAGCGCCGGGTATGGCATTGGCGTGGATATCATCTGTCATGAGCCCGACAAACAGATCTCCAATAATGTTGTTTTCCCACGTACCACTGGCTTTATGAGGATCTAGTGAATCTGGTTCTGCCCCATTCCCTCGGTGAAACACATTAACGTCTTGCGCTAATAGTGAATTCCCTGCCGGAAATAACAGTGTTGCCCCGACAATTGCCAGCACAAGCAAAATACTTGAGCCTGCTGAATTTACTCGTTTGGTATTAGACTTGAGGAGGCTTACTGACCGTAGTCTTGGCAACATGCTGAAACTCCAAGGGGCAGCAATTTTTCATTGCTGCAAAATCAGATTGAGACGGCTTTTCTAGTCTATTTCACGATGATTTCTGGGTCGTTACTATGCCACAGATTATGGCTTGAACCATAGCCTTTTCCTTCCGCGATTGGTGTCGTATAAGCGTAAGGGTCGTCCTTGCCAAGGGATATAAGACGGCAGAACCTATTCAGATTTGTTGGTTTTATTGTGGCAGCCAGCAAAAAATTCGAAGTGAGATTTTAAATATGACCAGTAAACTGGTGTTGAGCATGATTTGCGGCCTGTCAATAAGCGCGACTTTCCTTTCTCAAGAAGTTCGAGCGGATGCAATTGATGACCTTCGAGACTGCGCTCAAATTCAGTCAAGCGGTGAGAGGTTGGGCTGCTATGATGCCGCTATGGTTCAAATAGAGACACAAGGATTGTCGATGGCCGACGTGGCTGCTGCACAATCTTCAAATGTCGCAGGGCCAAATACATCTCAATCTAGTTCAGCTGAAACATTTGGTTCAGAACGTCGCGGCGGTTTGCTGGGGTTTGGATTGCCGTTTTTGGGTAAGAAAGATACTAGCGTTGAGACATTCGGTGAAACAGGGCAAGCAACACGATCTCCCGAAGGTCAGATCACCGAAATTTCAATAGCAATAACGGAATTTCGGTATGACGGATATGGCCGTTTGATTGTTACCTTGGAAAATGGACAGGTTTGGCGTCAAACCGATGGTGAGAAAGTGCGGGTATCAAAGAGGAAACAAAACTTTGCCGCTATCACTGCAGCACGAATGGGGGGATATTTGTTGCGTGTCAATGGCAAGGGAGTTTCAGCACGGGTAGTGCGTGTTGAATAGAAACAAACAACAGGTGCTCATTCAGCAAAGTGACAGGCTACCTGGTGTCCGTCTTCTCCTCCGCGCGATTCCAGATTAGGGATTTCCTGAGCACAAATCTCTTGTGCCTTTGGACATCGCGTCCGGAAAACACAGCCAGATGGTGGTGAAACCGGTGAAGGAATATCACCCTCCAGCAGAATTCGACCTTTCTTCTTTTCCAGATCCGGATCAGGAATAGGGGCTGCACTAATGAGCGCTTGAGTATAGGGGTGGCGCGGTTGGTCGTATAATGTATTGCGGTTGGCAATTTCCATGATCTTGCCAAGATACAGCACCAAAACACGATGACTAATATGGCGGACGACAGAGAGATCGTGGCTG
>JAJFIN010000381.1 GCA_021774955.1 Alphaproteobacteria bacterium
CGAGCGCTCCGCGCCGCCGCTCTCAGCAATGAACACATCGGGCAGAAGAATGGATTGAACCTGGGCTGCATCGCTTTCCTCAAGCGCCCGGTGATAGGCTGCAACAACGTCTTTCGGCGCCATCATCGTCATATCCATCGATGTTACGGCATCGTTTGGCGCTTCGGTTTCAACAGCCGCTTCTTTAGCCCCATGGTCATGATCGTGCCCATCAGCACTCGCGGTGCTTTCGGTCGCGGCTTCTTTCTTTTCAGCCTGTCCTATGTCGCCATGATCATGGTCGTGCCCATCGCCGGTAATTGCCGGCAGACTGGCAACGCCAAGACCGTAACGATAAACCAACTGTCCGCCCTTCAGGCCCGTCAACACAACAAGACTGGAGGCAAGAACCAGCAGCGCAGAAAGTAAAACCGTCGGAGCCTCGCTACGCTTGGTATAGCGCCAAAAGGCCAGCACCAAAAAAACACCAACCGTGCCGAAAGCCCAATTCCGGTGCAGCGTCATCGCCGCATGAGATGGCGCGTCGTGATTCACGGAATAATAAGCTTGAAGACCAGCCGCGATTGCCAGCCCTGCAAAGACCACACCCAAAGCCAACATCCAATCGCCCGCGGCCTGCAGCGACGCCCGCCGACGGCTGTCTTGCGGACTGATCGCACTGACCAACAGGGCAATCGGCCCCGCCGTTAAAAACGCCAGCACAAAGTGAACAATAATCGGATGTACATTCGGTTCGATAAAACCAGTCATGACGCTCTCCCCCTATTTGAGGCGGAGAATAGAACATAGAGTGTACGAATGACCAGTAGCGATTAGAACTGCACCTAAGGCTGCACTGCCTGGTCGTAATCTTTCATCAAACTTTGACCGATTTCAGCAGGCGTAAATTTGTAGGGGCCGATTTCTGAGACCAGTGTCACTTCGGCTGCCGTGCCGGTGATAAAGCATTCTTCAAAACCAGCCATCTCTTCCGGTTCAATCGCGCGTTCGACTACTTTGATTTGGCGTGCTTTGGCCAGATCAATAACTGTGCGCCGAGTAATACCATCGAGAAAGCAATCCGGCGTCGGCGTATGAATGACCCCGTCTTGAACAAAAAAGATGTTTGCGCCGGTGGCCTCCGAAACAAGGCCGCGATAATCAAGCATCAGCGCATCAGCATAGCCTTTCTTTTCAGCGGCATGTTTCGACAGGGTACAGATCATATAGAGACCGGCAGCCTTTGATTTGCACGGGATCGTTTCCGGTGACGGGCGTTTCCATTCTGAGATGTCCATGCGAATGCCTTTGAGGCGTTCTTCCGGATCGAAGTAAGACGGCCAAACCCAAGTCGCAATCGCCACACGCGGTTTTGTCTCTTGCGCGCTCACACCCATCATCTCTGAGCCGCGCCAGGCGACGGGTCGCACATAGCCATCGACGATGTTGTTGACCTTCACTGTTTCATTACAGGCGGCATCAATCTCTTCGACACTGAACGGTATTTCAAAATCAAGAATACGCGCAGATTGAAACAGACGCTCGGTATGTTCGCGCAATTTGAAGATCGTGCCGTTGTAAACACGCTCACCTTCAAACACGCAGCTCGCATAATGCAGACCATGGCTCAACACATGAAGTTTAGCGTCCTGCCATGGCACCATTTTCCCTTGGTCCCAAATGAAGCCCTCACGTTGATCAAATGCCAAACCAGCCATCAAAAATCTTCCTAATCGGTTTGCGTTGCGCGGTACTATGGGCCGAAGTTTGTGAACATTCTAACCCTATTCGCGTCGAAAAAGTTATGATGCGAATGAAATATCCTTATCTGAGGATTGTGCATTTTGTTACATTATGGTTTATAATGTCAATATGTCTGACATAAATCGACCCGAGCCCCATCCATCCACCACGCTTCTCTACTTGCGGGAAGACGAATTGCGCGAGGCAACGGAGCTATTGTTCTTTGCTTATCGCGATTTCACGGGAGACCCGGATGAGATCCTCAAAGATTATGGTTTTGGACGCGCCCATCACCGCGTGATCTATTTTATCGGTCGCCAACCCGGCATGACCGTAGCTGAACTCCTCAGTACATTACGAATAACCAAACAAAGCCTCGGTCGTGTGTTGAAACAACTTGTTGAAGAAGGGTTTGTCGAGCAAAAGGCTGGCCCCGTTGATCGGCGCCAACGTTTGCTCACCTTAACAGAAAAAGGTGAGGATCTGGAACGTCGCCTCTTTACGCCGCAACAAAAACGATTGACCAAAGCTTTTCGCGAGGCCGGTGCTGAGGCTGTTGCTGGATACCGGCAAGTGCTTAAAGGCCTGATCAACCAGAAAGAGCGTGCGAAGATTTTAAGACGTATCAAGAACAAATAGCAGTGCCGATTATGAATGTTTCGCACACCTCGCCATCTCATCACGAAGACCAAACGCTGCCCCATGTTTTGGTCGTCGACGATGATCGCCGTATTCGCAGTCTGCTGCAAAAATTCCTCGTGCAAGAAGGCTTTCGCGTCACCACCGCTGACAGTGCCCAGAGCGCCCGAAACTATCTTGAAGGCTTGGAGTTCGATCTCCTGATCCTTGACATCATGATGCCTGGTGAAGATGGCTTGTCGCTGACCCGTTCACTACGCGAAACCAAAGATGTTCCTATTCTCCTCCTCACCGCACGCGGTGAAGCCGAACATCGCATCGAAGGGCTGGAACAGGGCGCGGACGACTATCTGGCAAAGCCGTTTGAACCGCGAGAACTTGTCTTAAGGTTGAAGGCCATCCTCAAGCGCGCCCACAATACCGAACCTGAACTCCGGCAAGATGTCCGCATGGGTGCTGCAAAGTTTGATCTCAGGCGTGAAGAAC
>JAJFIN010000382.1 GCA_021774955.1 Alphaproteobacteria bacterium
CGATGTAAACGGGCACAACGGGAAAGCTTGTGATGTTTGTGCGTGAAAATTGGTAAACATTGCCGATTTAATTCGGCTAGTGACTTTGAGCGACCCAACTGACATCGAAATACCACGGTGCGAATAGCGAGAAAGCTAGCCACAAGAGGATGATGAGGGGAGTGCCAGCTTTGACAAAGTCAGCAAATTGATAATGTCCGGGGCCCATGACTAAGAGATTAGTTTGATAAGACATAGGTGTTGCAAAAGAACAATTCGCACCAAATATTACAGCGTAAATAAAAACACGGGGATCGACATCCAGCTGAAGTGCAACGCTGACAGCGATTGGTGTGAACAATACAGCTGTCGCATTGTTGCTTAAGACATTGGTCAGAAGGGCAACCAGAATAAAAAACGCCGAAAGAACCACAGCATCGCTTGTGCCGGCGAACATCGTGACCATACTTTCAGCGAGATAAGCAGCTCCACCGGTGTATTCTAATGCAGTGCCCATAGCTAACGCGGCACCGACAAGTAGATAAATTCGCCGATCAAATGCACGTGCGGCTTGTCGGATATTGAGGCACCCAAACACCACCATCATGAGTGCGCCAAAGAGTGCTGCGATTACAATTGGAACATAACCAGACGCGGCGGCAACGACGGTGACACCAAATATTATTCGAGCGCGTATGGCATTGGCGATATCCGGAACGTCCTCGGTTGACCATTCAAGCGGTAAGATGTCGCGGTTAGCGCGTAAACCGACGATATTTTTACGTGTACCAAAAATGAGCAGAACATCGCCAGCCTCCAACCGAATGTCGTTCATGCGCACGCGGATCATGCGGCTACGTCTTTGAATGCCGAGCACGATACAACCGGTTTGATATCTAAATCCAATTTGCTGAATGTTACGCCCGATCATGCGCGACCCTGGCGCAACGACCGCTTCTATCAGACTGAGTTCCTGACCCGCACGGCGGTTAGGGTCTTCATAAGCGTCAATCATGCCTGAAAAATATTTCGGACGGGATGAAAGAACTTCGGTGAGTGCCTTACGCGTCGCTGCGACAATGACAGCATCACCGGGACGGAGTTCAACGTCCTCAAACGGCGGCAAAAGTGCTTGTTCGCGGCGTTGGATCATCCGGACAGTCATTTCCTTCAAATCGGGAAACAAACCAGCAATGGCTTTTTTTCCGATCAACGGATGGCCCGGAGTTAAATCAATTTGGGCAATGTATTGCTTGCCAGTGGCACCCACCAGTTCACCAGACATGGATTCGCGTGATGGTAGGGTGCGAGGTAAGACCAGAAGAACATATAACGCACCGACACTGGCTAAAACGAGGCCAGGTTTGGTGAAGTCAAAGAATCCAATATCGAGGATCGCTTTTAGTTCTGGCGTATGAGCAATGCTCTTTGCTGTTTGGGCAACCAAAAGGTTTGTCGACGACCCGATAAGTGTGGTCATGCCCCCTAACACACTCATGAAGCTTAAAGGGATCATAACCTTGCTGACAGAAGTAGATCCTTTGAGCGCAATTGCACTAACAATTGGAATGAAAATTACAGCAACCGGAGTGTTGTTGAGAAACGCGCTGATAATTAGAACGAGGCAAAAAATAATAAGTAATGCGACGCCTGAATTGTCTCCAGTCATTTTCATGAGCTGGTTAGTTGGTCCTTCGAGCGCGCCGGCTTGATACATGCCCTGACCAATCATGAGGAGGGCCATGATCGCAATGAGTGCGGGATTGGAAAAGCCGGACAATAATGCCGTGGGGTCTAACTGTTCTTCCCCCGTTGCAACATCATAAACCGGAAAAACGTAGAACAGGACAAGGAGGGCGCTTAGGATGCCGACGGAAACAAGCTCCATCGCCCACTTATCCATCGAGTAGCAAACAATGGCGACAAAGATGACGCCAAAGGTCAACCACATCTGCAATGTCATGATCGGTAAAGATTCAGGCATGAACTGCGTGTTTTAGCGATTTTTTTTGATTAGTTCTATGAAGAAAAACATCAGAGGCGATGTCCTGGCGGAAGAACAGGCGCTTCGCGCAGTAAAACAACCGAAATCCGCCGATTGGAAGAGGTGAAGGGGTCGTCGGCGAATAAAGGTTCTGAGCCAGCCTTACCGGCAACATGATAGATCCGATCGGTATCCACTCCTGATTCTTGCATGACCCGACGCGCGGAATTTGCGCGATCTGCGGACAATTCCCAATTTGTATATCCATCAGCTCGAAAGTAGGGAGCTGAATCAGTGTGCCCGCTCACGGTTATCCGGTTTGGAAGTTCGTTCACAATTTCTGACACTGCTCTGAGCAAACGTTTTGTGCGCTCATAGGGTTCTGTTCCTCCCGGTGGATACATTGGGCGCCCTTCTTGGTCGACGATTTGTATCCGAAGACCTTCTGGTGTTTGGTCGATGATGAGATGTTTGGAGAGCTCAGCAAGTTCTGGGATGTCTTTCATGGCTTGGCGTAAGGTTTCCTCTGCTCGGTCAAACATCCGGGCTTCTTGCAGAGATTTTGCCATTTCGACAATTTCTTCTTTGCTTTGTTCGTTGGCCGGTGCTCGATCACGCTGTTCATTTCCTTCGCCTTTTTCACCTTCTTGGTTGGATGTAGGCTTGGGTTGGACGACTTCGAGACTGACCGCTGAAGACCCATCTGCACGAGCGCCAGCATCGGAAAATGAAAGACCGCCAAGAACACCGCCGGATCCACTGGTTGTTTTACTCACACTGGCGGGTGCGAAATAATCAGCGATGCCGCGCTTTTGCTCCGGTGAAGTCATATTGATCAGCCACATCAAGAGAAAGAACGCCATCATCGCTGTCACAAAGTCAGCGTAGGCAACCTTCCACGCACCGCCATGGGCAGCGGGTGAACTCTTCTTTATCCGTTTTATTATT
>JAJFIN010000383.1 GCA_021774955.1 Alphaproteobacteria bacterium
GCGAACAAATGACGCATGAGACTGGCCGGGCACATTAATGTCATCGGTATAGTGGCCATTGCCAGTGATAAATCGTTGGTCTTCCTTGCGCCGAACTGCTTCGCCAATTTTTTTGGTTCCTTGAGGTGCCGTCATTCTTTCCTCCGCGCTTGGGATTGAAGCTCACCGCTCGGCAAACTTCTCGGAAGATACGATAACAAAATCGACGATGTTTGCTAGGGGTTCCGGTGTAAAATCAACCGGTCAGCACAATTAGCCTATTGAATGAAATTAGCCAAATTTGGGAGCCGCATTCTTCATTCCTCTGCCGTATTCACCGATACACCTCGGCGCAATTGCTGCATATAGGCATCCACGGTAAATGGACGCCCCAAAAATGCCTCGACAGCCTTGTCGGCGGGCTTGGACCCACCTGAGGCTAGCACCGCTCGTCTATAATCGCGCGCGACTCTTTTATTTCTCATACCCTCATCTTCAAAACGCGAGAACATATCCGAGGCAATCGCCAGCGACCATTGATAGGTATAATAATAGGCTGAGTATCCATTGAGATGTCCAAAACTGGCATAACGGTAATTGTCACTGTCAAACTCGAAAACCGAATAGCGGTTCTGCATTTCCTCGTTCAGTTGATCTAAATCTAGAACCGATGGATCTCGGCTGTAGTAGCCCAGCGACATAGCCGCAAGCATGGTCTGGCCAGTGGTTCCAATACCTTGCCCGAAATAGCGGGCATTATTCATTTTCTCAACCAGACTTTCTGGAATGGTTTCGCCAGCGCTATTGACCGCAAAGGTTTTCAGCGTGTCATAATCCCAGACCCACTCTTCGAGCATCTGAGAAGGGGCTTCGACAAAATCCCGCTCCATAGAATTTCCGCTAATGTCATTCCATTGATGAACACCGGCAAACACATTGTGAATGAGGTGGCCAAACTCATGCAGGAACGTTTCAACTTGTCCGTGTTCCATTAGGCCAGCAGTCCCATCGCCACCTGGGAAGTTTGTCACCAACGCAGAAATTGGTAATTGACGACCAGGGATTCCGCGTCTTACGGAAAAGTGTCCGGCATGTTTGTATTTTCCTTCCCGAGGATGCATGTCGAGATAGATCAGGCCAATGACCTTTCCTTTTTCGATCACCTGATAAGCCTCGACACTTTCATGCCATACTTCCGTATCCCAAGGTTGAAACTCGACCCCAAATAGATCTGAAGTAAGTTTCAACACACCATCAAGAACATGGTCATACTGAAAATATTTACGCACTTCCTGCGCATCGATGGAATATTGTTCCTGACGCACAAGTTCGTTGAGGTAGCCTACTTGCCAGCCTTGTACCTTTGTCGCTTTTGGATCGATCTCTTTCATACGTGCCAACAAAAGTGCCAATTCATCTTGTGCAGATCCACGGGCGGCTTCGTTAATATCGTCGATGAATTTCTGAGCGCGTTCCGGCTTGCCAACCATTTTATCAGCCAGCGCAAATTCTGCCCAATTCTTAAATCCCAATGTAGTCGCCAATTCATGGCGTTTTTCGATAAGCTCACTCAGAACCGGCTTGTTGATCGGATAGGCAAGCTGCAGCGCTTCGCGCCTCAGGTTTCGACGGAGATCATCATTGTGTGCATAGGTCATAACCGGAAAATAATCTGGGTATTCCGTGGTAATTGCGATGTTTCCGTTTTTATCAGGCGGATGGTTCTCAATAAAATCCTCTGGTAGACCCGCAAGTTCCTCGACAGACGAGACGGTGACCGTGCGAACATCCTCAGAAATATTTCGTCGGAAGGTGTTTCCAATCTTACTAATCTCATCGCTCAGTACGCGTACTTTCTCACGTATTTCTTTATCTCTGTTAACACCCGTTAGCTCAAAGTCGCGCAGCAATTGTTGTGTAAAGTATTGGGTAGCTGCATCTTCCTGGCTGACATCAACAGCGCCAATCAAATCATACAGAGGCCGTGAGATTGATATTCGTGTTGCTAGATCCGAAATTTTCTGATCGCATTCAAGACCAGCCGCCCTCATTTCAGCATCCGGATGGGTGTTGCCAACAAAAAACGTGGCGGCATCAATCTCATACAGCGCCACGCTAATATCGTTATAGGGCATCAACACTGACTGAACGCTTGGCGTGCCATCGAAAGCTGTCAGTTCTACAAACGTCTTTTCTATCCTTTCGTGATCCTTGGAACAGGCAGCCTTGAGAGCCTCAGGTGTTTCAAATTGTAACAAGCCGACGATGGGGGTGGGCTCATTTTGCTCAAATAACCGGTCGGATAGAGGGAGAGACGAACAACTGACCAACAAAGCGCTTAAAAGAAAACCTGTCGCGAAACGTTTGACTTGCACAATGTACCTCTTGATATGTCTCAATATAAATGACCGCCCGTGATGAACCACTCCACCACGAGCAAGACTGAATTAAACAAAGATCCCCCAACATGTCAGTCTAAACACAGAACCGGGCATCTGTCCAAATCAGCTATGTTCGCCGCGATTGTTTTATGAGGGGCGGTAGATTCCAACAAACAGGCTTGAAGCTTCTTCGACTTTCCAGATCCCGGTACTATCTCGCATAAGCGAGACAGGCCTCGGTGTACCAGCACCACTGGTTGCCACAAAAACGCGAACTTCAATTTCAGAACGTACGGAGTAACGATTGCGTGAAAACTTGAAAGTGAACCCCACCTCATCCGGAGCACGATATCCATTGTCTGGCTTTGCCCCTGACACATAGGACCTCGCAATATCGGGATCGCGTTCGAGCCGTTTGAGATGGTCGCGCATTGAAGTATCTAATTGATCACCCGTTAGATTTGCATCTGTCAAAGACTGGACCATAAGCTGCTCACCAAGCACTTCATCTTGTTCAACCACCAACATGGCAACAACAAACAGAGCAGCTCCAATCTCTGGCGTGTTGGCTGTATTTTGAAGCGCAGAAAACGCCTCGACAGATTGCGGCAAAGCATCGAAATGATGTTGCTCGTCTGCCCAAGCGAGAGAATGAAATGACGCCCAAAACATCAAACACACACAGATAGTTTTCAAAGTATTTGTTTTCACGACATTCCCCTTTGCGTCATGATCGTCCCCCAGCGTCATCTTAGTTCTTAATGTGATTGCCGCAACACATGTCGGCATTTTTGGTATACTCTGAAGTAAGCATCTTCTAATCTGAACAGTGTTAAAATAGGCTTTCGATAGAGGATCACTGCCATGACCCAACCATTTCCCAACACGCCCTATTTGAGCGGAAACTACGCCCCAATCCTCATGGAATCAGACGCCCATGATTTGGTGATTGAAGGAGAAATGCCGCGCGATCTCCATGGCGTCTTTTATCGAAACGGTCCCAATCCCCAATATCCACCACTCGGCAAAAACCATCATTGGTTTGCCGGTGACGGCATGATCCATGCGTTGCGAATTGAAGATGGGCGCGTGTCCTATCGCAATCGCTGGGTCCATACTGAACGGTTTAAATTGGAACGCGAAGCAGGTAGGCGCCTTTTTGCTGCAACATTAGGCGGCCCAAATGCCGATGACGCTCCGGCCGATGCAAATACCGCCCTTGCCAATACCAATATCGTCTGGCATGGCGAAAAATTACTCGCGCTCGTCGAAAGCCATCCGCCCACTGAATTGGATCCAGACAGCTTGGATACCATCGGCCCTTGGACCTTCAATGACGATTACGCAGGACCATTTACAGCCCATCCAAAACTTGATCCTGAAACAAAGGAAATGTTCTTCTTTGGCTATATGGCCAAAGGACCCGCAACACCCGACATTGCTTTTGGTATCGTCGACGGGCAAGGAAACTTGAAACGTCAAGACTATATCACTGCGCCCTATGCCAGCATGGTCCACGACTTTATCGCGACCGACAAAGATCTCATCTTTCCCATATTCCCAGCAACTGTGGATGTCGAGCGCATCATGAACGGGGGCCCAATGATCGCCTGGGATCCCGATCAAGGAACGCACATCGGTGTGCTCGGCCAAAATGACGACACCGATACTCTGCGCTGGTTTCAAGGCGAAGCCTGCTACGTCTATCACCCCATGAATGCCTACCGCGACGGTTCGAAAATCATCGCCGATGTTATGAAATACAATCGCGTTCCCCTGTTCCCAAATGCTGACGGCTCTCGATCACCCGAGGGGGAGGGTTTGTCCAATTCATCTCTCGTGCGTTGGACTTTCGATCTTGACGCCAACACAGATTCCTATTCGGAAGATGTGCTAGACGATCAAGGGGGCGAATTCCCCCGCTTCGATGAGCGTTTTGCAGGTCGTTCGTACCGACATGGATTTTACGCGGTGCCGAACAAAGACGAAGAATTTGATCGCCTTGTTCATCTCGATCTAAAAACTGGCACGCGGCGTGTTTACAATCCAGGCGATGGATCAGCGTTCGGCGAACCGCTATTTATTCCACGATCAGCAAGTGCGGATGAAGGCGACGGCTATTTAATCGCACTCGCCTATCGACCTCAGACAAACACCAGCGATCTGCTTGTGTTTGATGCGAGTGACATTAGCGCTGGTCCAGTCGCCACAGCAAAACTACCCGTGCGTATCCCTCATGGATTCCATGGAAACTGGCGACAACTTTAATAATTCACGCGGTCGCTGATAGCTCCGTCGATGAGCATATTAATGCCGGTCGTAAATGACGACCGGGGGCTAGCAAGGAAAGCAGCAGCATCGGCAATATCCTGCGGTGTGGCCATCCGGCCCATTGGATTGCGCGCCATGGTCTGCTTGAACATTTCCGGGTTTCCCTGCTCAATCATATGCCAAACACCGCCTTCAAAATAAACGGTGCCTGGCGAGACAACATTAGCGCGCACATGTTTAGACGCCCATTGCTTGGCCACACCCTTCATGTAATGAATGAGCGCCGCTTTAACAGCGCCGTAGGCGGAAGGATTTTGCGCTGAAATCGAAGATACCGATGCAATCGCGACAAATGCGGCATCGCCATTCTTCTCTGCCGATGCTTCGAGAAAAGGTGCCGCTGCTTCAAATGAACGAACTGCACCCAGAACATCTATATCAAGCCCTTTTTGCCAAGACTCTTCGTCAGCTCCAATTGCCAGTGCGCTAGCATTGGAGACCAGGATATCGATCCCATCAAGCTCATTGCCCGCATCAGTGATCCAACTTTTAAGTGCCGCACCATCGGCAATATCAACGGAAGCGCCCGTCGCCTTCACATCAAAAGTCTTCATGGAACTCACGGCTTCTGCAACCTGATCGCCATTGCGGGCGCATAAACCAATATCGCACCCTTCGCCTGCAAGCGTTTCAGCAATCTTGCGGCCAATGCCTCGCGTACCGCCTAAAACAATTACTTTCTTTCCACGCAAATTGAGATCCATTTTTATCTCCTCCCACTCGTTTTATGAAGCCAATTGCTTTGTTGCTTCTTCACGCAATTGACGTTTGAAAATCTTGCCTGTCGCTGTTCTTGGTAATTGCTCTTTTTGTATCCAAACATAACGAGGGATTTTGAACTTTGCGAGATGCGCACCAACGTGAGCCCGCAATTCTTCCGGATCGATCTCGATATTTGGTTTAGGTGTGATCGTGACGGCAATTTCTTCGCCTAAGCGCTCATCCGGCACACCATAGACGGCAGCTTCGAACACACTTGTGTGTTCATAAAGCACCGCTTCCACTTCGAGACAGCTAATATTTTCGCCACCCCGAATGACAATGTCTTTTGCCCGGTCAACAATGAACAGATATCCATCCTCATCAAAATACCCAATGTCGCCCGTGTTGAACCAACCGTCCGTAAAGGCCTCTTTTGTCGCCTCTGGATTATTCCAATAGGCACGCACATTGGCAGCGCTTTTGATCAGAATATCTCCACGTTCCCCGATCGGCACCTCTCGTCCCTCTTCGTCGGTAATTTTCATTTTGATGAGGGGGGCGGTTGGCATACCCGCACTGTCGGGCTTTAAAAGATAGTTGTCCCCGGCAATCAGTGCACCCAGCGCGTTGGTTTCAGTAAGCCCATAGCCGGAGCTGGGAGGCGCTTTGGGCATTTTTTCTGCAATCATTTTCACATGGCCAGGAGGTCGCGCAGCTCCACCCGACCCCAACCCTTGTAAACTCGACAAATCGTATTTATCGAGATTTGGAGATTGCATGAGCTCCCAAGACATAGTCGGTACACCGACAAAATCTGTTACACGTTCGCGTTCGATTAGTTCAAGCGCACGTTCGGCATCCCACCGATACATCAGCACCATTTTTCGACCGACAATCATCGAAAGTAAAAACAGTGAATGACACCCGGTGACATGAAAGAATGGAATGGTGATGAGTGACGCTGGTTGGTACTCAGGCTCCTGCCCATAAGTGCCCTCTGCCAATTGTCGTGCAGCGCCCACAATCGCCCAGTTCACCAACGTCGATAATACTGCCCGATGGGTCGAAACCGCCCCTTTGGGATACCCCGTCGATCCAGAAGTATAAAGGATCGTCGCATCATCTTCCGGATCAATGCCGACACATGGCAAGCCTTGCACACCGATCCCTTCACATAAGGCATCGAACGTCATGACTTTATCTAGATGTGGCCATCCTTCCCCGGGCCTCGCAACAACAAGGTCAAGATTGAGTTTTTCTTTCGCCGGCAAAATGCGTTCGGCGCGTTGATCATCGGCAATAACCACACGCGCACCACAATCTTTCAGTCCATATTCAAATTCTTCTTGCGTCCACCAAGCATTCATTGGCACTGCCACACAGCCAAGGGATGTAATGGCCATAAATGAAGTTACCCATTCTGGATAATTCCGCATTGCGATCACAATACGATCGCCTTTTTTAACATCAAATTTTGTCCGCAAAGCATGAGCGACTATTCCCGCTTTTGCTATTGTCTCGGTATAGGTCAGTTGTTCCTCTTCATAGACAACAAACGGTTTATCCCCATGCTGAGTAGCTGAAATAAAATATTCCCTTAGAGACGCCGGTTGATTAGCAAAGACCGTGTGAGTGACACCCCAGATCTCTTGTTCAACAACGGGATAAATCCCGCCGGGTCCGGTAAGGTTGGCCACCATTTCTTCTATGGACCCGTCAATCGCGGTCATACAATCCTCCAAAAGTCTTTGGTAAATTCACTTAAATAGGTCAACGTCATAATCTCTCAACGCCAGGGCTCGACAAGGATCTTTGCGTGAGTTTCTGGACTCGCGAGATCCTCAAAAGCCTGCGCCACGTCGTCAATGCCGACTTTCCCTGTAATCAAGGGATCAACATCGATATCTCCATTAGCAATATGGCGAAGCGTTTGCGAAAATTCTTCCGGTGAATAGGCCAGAACAAACTGTAAGTTTAGTTCCTTACTAATGGCAAAGAGCGGTGTGATATGATCCTGCTCCATGCAAACACCGACAACAATAATTTTGGCATTTTTGGGAGCTCCTTCCAGCATTTGCTGAATGATACCGGGCACACCCACACATTCAAACAGCACCGCTT
>JAJFIN010000384.1 GCA_021774955.1 Alphaproteobacteria bacterium
AAAATGCCGTCTTTCCCCAAGATTTCAGCTCTGAAAGCGCCGTCAATTCCCGGTATTTCTCGAAACGGTCCTAAAGCAATATCTCCAGTGACTTCAGGTGTTAACCAATTGAACAATCCCTCTTCTTTCTCGGGGATTGCAATTTCCGACGAGCCTCAAGCCGCTTTGGTAGCCCGTACAATCCTCGAACAGGGTGGGAATGCCGCTGACGCTGCGTCAGCGCTTTATTTTGCTTTGTCGGTGACTTATCCCGGAGCGGCGAGTCTGGGCGGCGGCGGTAAATGTCTTTATCGCGATAGCAATGGAAGCGTCGAAAGCATTTCCTTCCCGGTGAGGAATGCTCAAAGCGGAGGCGCAATTGGCGTGCCGGGAAACGTCCGCGGATTTGCAGATCTGCACGCGCGCCATGGTAAATTGACCTGGAAACAAGTTGTCAAACCAGCAGCAAATTTGGCTGGTGAAGGGTTCTACGTCTCACAAGCGATGCATCAGCAGATGCTGGCAGGATCAGCAACACTGAACCAAGACCCAACGCTGCATGGACAATACATGTCAGAGGGTGGTCAACCATATCCCGTAGGGCGTGAAGTAAACAATGTCCCGTTGGCGGCAACACTCGGATTAATCGGTGCGCGCGGACCGGGCGTTTTTTACAGTGGTTCCGTTGGGCGCGTTTATGCAGAAGCAGCCCAAGATGTTGGCGGAACATTAACTGTGAATGATTTGAGAGCCTACCAAGTTGCGGTCGTTTCAGCCATGAAAGTTTCGCAAAGCGGCGGAGATCTTTACCTCGCGAGTGATGCGTCAGCGGCTGCACAATCATGGCAATCCGAGAAGGTATCGAACTCCAATAGCACAAGCGGTTCAGACCTAAGCACGACCAGTTTCACTGTTGTTGATCGATCTGGCCAGGTCGCTACTTGCGGTGTCACAACAGGAGGTATTTACGGCACCGGCAGCGTGGCTAAGCAATCTGGCATTGTGTTTGGCAGATCGGTTGATCTTCATTCAGCAAACAGCAATCATCAATTGGCCCCCGCCATTATCACTGGGGGAGAACGCAACCATTTGATGTTTGTAGGCGCGACGAGTGGGGACGCAAGTGATATTGCAAATCAGGCTCAGATTGGCAATGCAACAAGCATTACGGGTGGCGCAACATTGTTATCCGCACTTCAATCAATACAAAACTCGGCCTGGCAAAACGTGATTGTCTGCAAGGAAGGGCTCGAGCGCAAACCAGCATCTTGCTCATTTGCTGCAGGCCTCAATGGCTCAGGCCTAGCTGTTGAAGCACGCAAGACCAACTAGATATGAAAGTCTCGACACGGAGTAACGTACCTTCATTTGTTGCGATGGATGTGATGGCCACAGCAGCCTTGCGCCATGCTGCCGGAGAGGACGTATTTCGTTTGGAGGTCGGCCAACCGGGAACACCCGGACCTGCGACAGCTTTAGAAGCAGCAAAACGCGCCATCGATACGGATCTTGTTGGTTATACAGATCCGTTGGGGATTGAACCTTTGCGCAATCGTATTGCCCAGTTCTACACTGAGCGCTATGACGTGAAAGTTGACCCAGCAAGAATCGTGGTTACCGCTGGATCTTCAGTAGGTTTTATTTTGGCTTTTCTAGCCGCGTTTGAAAAAAATGATCGTATCGCACTTTCGATTCCTTTCTATCCACCGTATCCAAACATCGCGAAAACGATGGGTTTGCAGCCTGTTCTAGTCAGAGCGAACGAAGAACATCGCTTCCAGATCTCTCCAGATCTGATGAACACATTAGAAAACATAAGCGGGTTTGTTGCAGCCAGTCCGGCAAATCCGACGGGCTCGATGTTATCACCTGATGAAGTAGCGGGTCTTGTGGACTACGCCGAGGGTAAAAAGATTTGGATGATTTCTGATGAAATTTACCACGGCATCACTTTTGCCCAACCTGCCCAAACCGCACTCGCGTTTTCCGACGATGTGATTGTTCTTAATAGCTTCTCAAAATATTTCAGCATGCCTGGCTGGCGGATCGGGTGGATGGTCGTGCCCGGACGCTTGATTGATCCGCTGAGACGATTGATGCAAAATCTCTATATTTCCACCCATGCGGTGTCACAGTTTGCAGCTTTGGGTGCGTTTGAAGGAACTGCAGAACTTGATCGCAATGTCGAAGTATACGTACAAAACCGGCAAGTGCTATTGGATGCGTTACCGAAAATGGGTATCAAACCAGCCTTTGCCGATGGTGCGTTTTACATTTATGCGGATGTCTCAAAATATACCAATGACAGCAAAAAATTCTGCGAGCGTATTCTTGCTGACACAGGGTTGGCAATAACGCCAGGTATCGATTTTGATCCCCAACAAGGCGGAAACTTCATACGAATTTCGTACGCCGGACCCGCTGATACCATCGCAGAGGCAGTCAGTCGGCTAGGAAAATTCCTAGCCAACAATTAGAAGTCTGACTGCTGACAGGTGCGTTTTGTTATCGGCTGGCTTTTTTCTGCCACCAACCCCGTCGACGCGACTGAGGTTCCGGCCGATCCATAGCTTCGACAGCCATAGCAGGCTCATCGTTTGCCGGTTCGTCAACACTCATTGCGGGTTCAGGTGCCGGAGCTGCTTCCTCGTCAACCTTGTCAGATTCACCAGCGCTTGTTTCCGGTTCACTAATCTCAATAATGACAGGTTCAGCTGGTGGTAAATTTTCACTTTCCGTACCGGATTCATCTTCGGCCTGTGCAGCTGAAGTGCCCTCGGGCGCGTCTTCATTACTTACTTCTTCGGAGCCCTCTCGGCGGCGACGTTGCCCCCCGCGTTTACCGCGGCGACGTCTGCGGCGCGGTTTTTCGTCTTCATCTTCTCCCGAAGTTGACTCAGTTTCTGGTTCACCTTCAACAACTACTGCCTGTTGATCTTCAGGTTGATCAGTTGCGGATTCGTTTTCTTCGCGGTTCCTCGATGAACCTCGACCGCGCCGTCGCGGTCGGCGTTTTTTCTCTGTGCTTTCTTCTACATCATTCGATTCCGAGGATGTATTGGTTTTCTCGGTTTCTTCATCGTCGAAAACAGTATCGACGCTTATGGCTCCATCGGACTGAGTAGGCTGCCGTTCTT
>JAJFIN010000385.1 GCA_021774955.1 Alphaproteobacteria bacterium
TGGCGATGGCGGCTTCGGGGGGCCGAGTGATGGAGCGCCGGAAGTACATCCAATCCCAGAGCGCTCGCCGGACGGTTCCTATGAATGTAAAACCGAACAATGGCAGGCGCTTCTTTACCGGCTCAATGGCGACCGCAATCCGCTTCACTCAGACCCAGAATTTGCTGAAGCCGCCGGTTTTCCACGTCCCATCTTGCACGGTCTGTGTACCTACGGAACAACGTGCCGAGCCATCCTGACCGACGTCTGCGACTATGACCACACCAAGATCAAATCGTTCGACGCGCGGTTCTCGGCACCGGTCTTTCCGGGTGAAACGATTGTTGTCGACTATTGGAAGGACGGTTCTGTGGTGTCATTTGAGGCCCGGCTTAAGGAGCGCGAAATTACCGTTCTCAAGAACGGGCGCTGCGAAGTCACGACCTAAATCAGAAAATTCCAATTGGCATAAATTGAGGGATATTTATCCTTTCTGCCACAAGTGAATTCATCTAATCTGTCGGCATGGCTATGCCCTCCGACATATTGACGGCACCACCGCTTAAAGTCGCCGTGCTGATCTACAAAGACGCGCAGGTCCTTGACTTTGCCGGGCCGATTGAAATTTTTGAATCGGCGAGCAAAGAAGCCGCGACGATTTTTGGCCGCGAAGCTCCCTGCTACGAACTTTCGCTGCTGGCGGAGAAGAAGGGACCGGTATCGACGTCATGTGGCATGAAAGTCCACGCCGATGTATCTTTCATAGATTTCGACCAACCAATTGATACGGTACTGATATCGGGCGGTGACGGAACACCGCACGCATTGCAAAACCCGAAATTAATGGATGCGGTCAAACGGCTTTCCCAAAGAGCAGAACGGATAACATCCGTGTGCTCTGGGTCTTTCTTTTTGGCCAAAGCTGGATTTCTGGATGGCAAGCGTGCAACGACGCATTGGGCTGCTTGCAACGGGTTTGCTAAACGATATCCTCAGGTACAACTTGAACCCGACGCCATCTATGTTCGTGACGGCAATATCTGGACATCAGCCGGCGTCACCACCGGCATCGATATGGCACTGGCTATGGTTGCGGAAGATTGGGGTGATGACATCGCCCTCGAAATCGCCCGCCAAAAAGTTATGTATATGGTGCGGCCCGGTGGCCAATCTCAATTTTCAACCCATCTGATGGCGCAACGTGCGCAGGACCCTGCTATTCGCAAGGTGACACAATGGATTGTCGAACATATCGACCGGCCTCTGACGGTTCCTGAACTCGCCCGTAAATCTTCTCTATCAGAACGCACGTTTGCGCGTCGTTTCTCTGAAGAACTTGGCCTTCCACCAGGCAAGTTCATCGAGCATGCCCGACTTGATGCAGCGCGCCACGCGCTTGAACGCACACGCGATCCTATCGACCGCGTCGCCTTTAAATCCGGGTTTGGTTCGGCAGAGAGGATGCGGCGTGTATTCCATCGCCATCTATCGGTAAGCCCTCAAGATTACCGCGAGAGATTTCGTCTTATTTGAATAATCTCAATCGCACTCGAAAATTTGAAAGGAAGCATGATGTCTGACCCCACATTCGGGCTGTTACTTTTTCCCGATGCAGAGGAGCTTGATTTTGTTGGACCGTGGGAAGTTTTCACTGTCTCGGCCATGATCCGATCAAACGGTTCTCTGCCAGAAGGGCGGGTATTTACTGTCGCTGAAACCGCTGAACCGGTTCGATGCAACAAGGGCATGCGAGTCCTACCAGACCATACGCTGGAGAGCGTACCAAAACCGGATGTCGTGCTTGTGCCGGGTGGCATGGGCACAAGAGTCACTGTTGAAAACCAAGCGATCATTCAGTGGATCAAAGATGTCGCCGAAGGAGCAAAATGGACGACGAGCGTGTGCACTGGCGCCCTCTTGCTAGCTGAGGCCGGACTTCTGGAAGACAAGCAAGCGACCACTCATTGGGGCTTTATTGAAGGGCTGCGCAACCACGGCAAAACCGGCGAGGTTAAAGAAAACATCCGCTATGTACGGTGCGGGAATATTGTCACAGCTGCAGGTGTCTCAGCAGGTATTGATATGGCGCTGTGGTTGGTAGGGCAGCTCTTCGGCGCACAACATGCACGCGACACTCAACGTTACATGGAATACGATCCGGCGCCACCCTACGCAGTGGAAGTCTAGCCCACGCCTCCTCATCCCAATTGCCAGGTTCAAACGCTTGAGCCTTGTTGCTTTGACCTGTAACGTCTTTTCCTGAGAGATCAAAAGCCTCCCTAAAAAGAAGGGGCATGAATATCAAGGGACAGACATGCCAGTCATTGAATCGCGCATTGACCCCAAATCTGACGCATATCAGGAAAATCGTGCGGCTCATCTCAATCTAATCGATGAATTTCGGGCAGCTGAAGCGCGTGTCTGTGCCAATTCCGCCCGTTCGGCTGAGAAATTTGCCAAGCGCGGTCAAATTCTGCCGCGGGAACGGATTGCGCTTCTGCTCGACCGCGACGCCTCCTACATTGAGCTCTCGACGTTGTGCGGTTACAAAATGCATGACGACGATGGCGAAAAGAATTCCATGGGCGGCAATTCAATTGTCGGCATTGGAAAGATCGCGGGTGTTACCTGCATCATTGTAGCGAGCGATTCTGGTATCAAAGGTGGTTCAGCGACACCCATGGGCGTTGATAAAACACTTCGTGCGCAGCAAATCGCCCTAGAAAACAAACTCCCTTATATTCAGCTAGTGGAAAGCGCAGGCGCCAATCTGTTCCGGCAATCAGACATGTTTGTCAAAGGCGGAAGGAGTTTTGCCAACGAAGCGAAACTTTCTGCCCAAGGCATCCCGGTTATTTCTGTTGTACACGGATCTTCGACAGCTGGTGGCGCCTACCAACCCGGCCTGTCGGATTATGTGATTGTTGTGCGTGGGCGCACGAAGATCTTTTTGGCTGGGCCGCCGCTCTTGAAAGCCGCTACCGGTGAAATCGCAACCGATGAGGAGCTTGGCGGTGCGGAGCTGCATTATCATGTCTCGGGGACCGCAGAATATATGGCGGAAGATGATCGCGATGCCATTCGGCTAGCGCGGGAAATCTTCAAAAAACTATCCTGGAACAAGAACCTAAGCGTGCCGCCATTAGCAACATATGACGAACCACTCTATCCCACGGAAGAACTGCTCGGCACTGTCCCGATCGATTACCGCAAACCTTATGATGTGCGGGAAGTGATCGCGCGCTTGGTCGATGGTTCCGACTATCTTGATTTCAAACCTGAATACGGCCCCCATACTGTGACCGGGCATGCGGCTATTAAGGGCCATGCCATTGGCATCATTGGGAACAATGGCCCGATTGATGCTGATGGCGCGACAAAAGCCGCGCATTTTATCCAGGTTTGCTGCCAGTCTGGAACCCCGATTTTATTCCTACAAAACACCACCGGCTATATGGTCGGCACCGAAGCCGAACGCAAAGGCATCGTTAAACATGGATCCAAAATGATCCAAGCTGTGACCAATGCGACCGTACCTAAACTTACCATGCATATTGGCGCTTCATTTGGTGCTGGCAATTACGGTATGTGCGGGCGCTCTTATGACCCGCGGTTTATTTTCGCTTGGCCGAACAATAAAATTTCAGTCATGGGTGGAGAGCAAGCCGCCAAGGTGATGACCATTGTTGCTGAAGACGGCGCCAGACGCGCGGGTAAAGAACCCGACCATGAGGCGCTGCAAACGATGGCGCAAACTGTGATTGATACTTATGATGCGGAATCAACGGCGCTTTTTGCCACGGCACGGCTTTGGGATGATGGGCTGATCGACCCACGTGATACGCGCAACGTGCTCGGCCTTTGTCTCAATATTTGTCGCGAAGCAGATCATCGATCTCTCAATCCTAACATCTTCGGCGTTGCGCGTCCTTAAGCTCACCGAGCAAACAAGAAATTTGGGAGCTAAGAATATGGAACTAACACAAGAACATGAAGAGCTTCGGCGCTCGTTGCACAAGTTCATTGACGCGGAAATCAATCCCTATGTGGATGAATGGGAGGAAGCCGGGCCTTTCCCTGCGCATGAGCTATTCAAGAAAATGGGGAAGATGGGTTTTCTAGGGGTCGACAAGCCAGAGAAATATGGCGGCCTTGGGCTCGATTATTCCTATGCCGCTGTTTTCAACGAGAGCTTGGGGCGGATCAATTGCGGTGGCGTGCCTATGGCTATCGGCGTTCAAACGCAAATGGCAACCCCGGCGCTTGCTCAGTTTGGCTCAGAGGACGTCTGCAAGGAATTTCTGACCCCGTCCATCAGCGGTGATTATGTTGCCTGTCTTGGCGTATCGGAACCGCAGGCCGGATCCGACGTTGCAGCAATTAAAACCAAAGCCGTTAAAGACGGTGACGATTACATCATCAATGGCGGCAAGATGTGGACGACCAATGGAGCGCAGGCCGATTGGATTTGTCTTTTGGCCAATACTGGTGAGGGACCCATTCATAAGAACAAATCTTTGATCTGTGTGCCAATGAAAGAAAAGGGCGTGACAGTGGCCCGCACTTTGAAAAAGATGGGCATGCATTCATCCGACACCGCGGAAATTTTCTTTGATGACGTACGTGTGCCCCAACGTTACTTGATTGGCGAAGAGGGAGCCGGTTTTACCTATCAGATGATCCAGTTCCAAGAAGAACGGATGTATGCAGCGCTTTCAAGCCTTGAATCTCTGCAAGGGTCGCTCGACGAGACCATCGAATATACCCGAGACCGAAAAATCTTTGGGCAATCGGTGTTGGATAATCAGGTAGTTCACTTTCGTATTGCTGAACTTCAAACCGAAGTGGAGTGTTTGCGCGCTTTGACTTGGAAAGCGGTTGAGGAATATGTCAAAGGCAATGACATGACCAAAATTGCCTCTATGGCAAAAATTAAATCCACGCGGCTTACACGCGAAGTCAATGATGCCTGCCTGCAATATTGGGGCGGCATGGGCTATATGGATGAGACACCGATCTCACGACGTTACCGCGATGGCCGCTTGGGTTCCATTGGCGGCGGTGCCGATGAAGTGATGTTGTCGATTATTTGCAAATATATGGGCATTCTTCCCGGGAAACGAAAGAACACATGACGGCCTTAGGAAAAATTCTTGTCGCCAATCGGGGCGAGATCGCTTGCCGTGTTATTCGAGCAGCGCGTGAATGCGGCTACCTAAGCGTGGCAATCTATAGCGAAGCCGACGCAGAATTACCGCATGTGACCCTAGCTGATGAAG
>JAJFIN010000386.1 GCA_021774955.1 Alphaproteobacteria bacterium
CATAAACGCTACACCGTCGATAACAACGTTAATGCAACTCACAATGTTCTATGTGCGATCGTTGAGAGTGGATTGGATATCCATCTAGTTCATTTGGGAACCATGGGCGTTTATGGATATCACGGCGACGACCCGATTCCGGAAGGCTATTTGCCGGTTACGCTTGAGAATGGTTCGAAACGCGAAATTGTTCACCCCTATAGTCCCGGTAGCGTTTATCACACGACTAAATGTCTAGATCACACGCTTTTCCAGTTTTACGCAAAAAACGACACTCTCCGCATAACGGACCTGCATCAAGGAATCGTTTGGGGAACGCAAACTGAAGAAACAGCAAGGGACCCAGCGTTGGTCAACAGATTTGACTACGATGGCGATTATGGAACGGTGCTTAATCGGTTTCTAGTCCAAGCGGCAGTTGGATACCCTCTCACAGTACATGGTACCGGCGGGCAAACACGGGCGTTCATCCATATTAAAGACACCGCACAATGTGTGAGATTGGCATTAGAAAGCCCTCCAAGCAGAGGGGATCGCGTCCGGATTATGAATCAAATGACCGAGGTTCATCAAGTGCGTGAACTTGCAGAGATGGTCTCTAGCATGACTGATACCCAAATCGAATTCGTGGAGAATCCTCGCCTCGAAGCTGCAGAAAATGAATTGATAGTGATGAACGATGGATTATTGAAGTTGGGGCTCGACCCAATAACTCTGCGTGATGGTCTGATGGACGAAGTGGTAAATATAGCAAAAGCTAATCAGGGACGTGTGGACAAAGAGAAAATTCCCTGCCGTTCCTATTGGAGGGAGCAGATGGGGGCCCAGAAAACTGCGCGGGATAGCTCTAATGTTGTCTCATTTCGAGCAGCTGTACCCGTCGGTTAGAGCGCCTCACCAGATACATTAACCCTTAAAGCAATCGACCATTTCCTATGGGCGTCAAGCGATGTTATGATTATCCAGCTGTGGGGAGGTAGATGCAGGGGATCGCATCACTTTTCTGAATGTCGTTCGTTGGGTAGGGGTATCCATGACATCTGAAGTCTTGTTGATGAATAGGGGGGCGGTTGCAATGGCCGCTGACAGTGCTGTTACTATTAGTGGCAGGCACGGCCATACGATCTACCAAAGCGTGGACAAGGTATTCCAGCTAGTAAATGGCCAGCCCATTGGCATCATGATTTATAATCACGCTGAGATCATGAATGTGCCATGGGAGACGGTGATCACACTTTATCGTGCGCAAGCGGGAAAACAAAGTTTCGACACGGTCGCAGAATTTGCATTGGATTTTTTAACTTTCTTGCAAGACAGTGAGGAGTTGTTTCCTTCAGACCATCAAGACCTTGAATATTTCAAAACCGTTGCAACTGTTTACGGCCTGCTTGCTGATGAATTTGATCGACAGGTGCAAGCTTTTCGCGAGAGTATGAATGGTGATTTAGATAGCCATATCAATGCGATGTTTGATTTTGTTGTAGGTGAAATACATCATGCGTATCAGCACTATTTTGACGATACGCCTAGGGGGGATCTCGATTGCTTTCCTCCAGATATGACAAGCCGGCTGGAGAAGCAGTATGGACCTCAAATTGATGATCTTATCAATAGCTTATCAAGTCACCTTAAACCTGATTATCCGAATCTCGATATAAGTAGCGACAGTTACGCAAAATTGAGAGAAATTGCATTTTTCGTAGTGATGAAAAATGCCTTTTTTGAGGGGTATACGGGCGTGGTCTTTGCTGGATTTGGGGCTAAGGAAAAATTTCCAGCAATGATCTCTTACCATATTGGAGGTATATTTGGTGGGATCTTGAAACGGACGATTGATCGCCAAGAAGCGGTATCAGCCAATGGCGGTCCGGTGGTGTTGACTTTTGCGCAAGATAAAATGATCCATACGTTTATGACTGGAATTGATAGAGACTTCCGGCTCTACTTATTCATCGAAACTCTTAAGTTAACACACCAACTCGTTGCAGATCTTATTAATTCTCTTGATGGACTAGATCCACAACAGAAACAAGATTTGTATACACGCTATAGCGAGGAAAATCTGGGCGCGGCGCTGATGGCCTTTTTTCAAGGCGTCGATGAATATCAAAGGCGTTACCATACAACGCCAATATTTCAGGCTATCCACACATTGCCGCGCGCCGAACTTGCTGAAACTGCCGGATCGTTGGTCAAACTAAATTCATTTCAGCAAAAGGTCACCCAACAGCCAGAGACAGTGGGCGGCCCAGTGGATGTCGCCGTGATTTCAATCAGTGAAGGATTTGTTTTGCTTCGAGATGGTGCTTCCATCTGATTGATGAAACTTGTGATTATTTGGAGAAAAACCCAATGGTAGATCGCGTAAAGCAGATGCTGAGTTCGTTGGAAAATGTCCCTCAGCCGAAATCAAAAGCGCGTCGATTAGAAGAAATGGTGCATGCTGCTCAAGACATTGAAGTGGATGCCAATGTTGCTAACGACGCGACCGTAAAGCTCGATTACAGTGGGGCCAGAAGGCCGGACCTTTGGAAACGTCCAGAACTACTAGGGGATCGAGAAAAGGCCCGTCCAAGTGCGTTACACAGTGATATCGACCCTGTTCGAGCTGCAATGTCGGCTTTTTCCAGAACAAACGATATTCAATCAATGGGCGAGCGGGAGAAGGCCAGTGAAATTCTGAATGCAGCTACCGGAGACAGGCTTTTGGGTAAAAAAAGCCGCTTCAAAGGATTGAAACGGCGTGAGGGAGAGCACGACCTATCAGATGTGGTAGTTCGGCCCAGAGGATTGGACAGGTCGAACGCCACAATTTCTTCAAAACAAAAGGGAAGTTGGATCAGAGCATTGCGAAGGACTCTAAGGGACGAAGACTGATTCGAATTCACGGATAATTGATTCGATTTCCAGTTGTATTGCGAATTTTTTTCTCCTGGGATGCTCAAAATTTGAGAAAGTCCGAGCACGGCAGATATTATGTGAAAAATGTGTCGTAAAATCGTAATATTTGCTTCGTGCGGGGAAGACCGCATCACACTTTAACCATTCCTTTAGGTTTTTTCCGTAAGAGTTCATCATTAAGTACGTGACCCAGGGGGCCTGGTAGTGTAAATCCCGAGTTACCACTTAAGCGGCGATTGGACTTGAATTTAGGGGATCACCGCTGTAACACAATGATGTGTTTGATTCACTGCGCGAGGAAAAAAATGAAGCTTCGAAATTTATTGATGGCGACTGTTGCCGCCGTAGCGTTGGGGGCCGTTCCGGTTGGGGCTCTGGCGCAGGAAACACCCCAGGCGGGTGGTTCTGAATCTGGTTTTTGGGCCGGACTACCTATTGGTTCTAATGTGATGATTGGTGGACTTATCTTTGTTGTAACAGCAACAGGTTTAGTGCTGTTGGACGATGATGATGATCCTGTGCCGCCGGCACCGACACCAACACCTCCACCTGCTACACCGACTAGTACAACGACTACATAAAATTTGTCGGATTAAATTGTAAAAGGCGCCTCTCCAAAAGAGGCGCCTTTTTTCGGTTCATATGCTCTGTCGAAGTGCTAGATGCCTCAGCCAGGCAGGATCGGAGACCGAGGGTCGTAGAGTTTCGATCGTCAATCGGCGGGGTTGTTCTGGGTGGAAGAATTGTTTCGATCGCCAAACAAAACCAGTATGTTTGTCGATCCAGTATAAGTTTTGGTACTTCCATCCGATCGAACTAGCTTTACAGGTCTCTCGAACTCGAACTGTATTATAGTCCACTTCCAATATTACTATTCGTTCGTCTTTTTCGACCTGGTAGGTCGATTGAATATCGATTCCGTAGCCGAATGAGTTCGGATAATCGCTAGACCAATTTGACTGAAAGCGCAGGTTTTTTATTACATTTGCGGTTTTCAATGGGTCGTTGACAAAGTTGAAGGACCTTGCCTGGTCATGGGCAAAGCCAATAGTTCTAACAATACGACCGAAACTGGTAACAATCTGAAATCCACCCGCTGAATTCCAAGTCATTTGGTCATTTGACGATGAAATTTGAGTAAGCAGAACTTGATTGCCATTACCAACCTGCAGTCCAATACTGGCAAACGGTACTTCATCAATCTTACTGCGTTTGATTTTGTTGTCACCAAAG